>JAEWAD010000504.1 GCA_023391905.1 Pseudomonadota bacterium
CGCTCGGTCAGGCCGCGCTCGAGGAATTCCACCTTCTCCGCGGCGCCGCCGGCGGCGACCCTGTCGAAGGCGCCGACGAAATCCGGCGCGCGCAGGCGGAAGGTGAGCGGATCGCCCGGACGGATCGGAAAGCTCGCCTCGGCGCGGCTGTTGGCGTAGCGCACGACGCCCCGGCGATCGAGGATGACGCAGGGATCGGGCAGTGCATCGGCCATGCGCTTGACGCCGGTCTCCGGCCAGATCGACGGCGGCTGCCGGCTCTTCAGCCGCACCGGCGCCGCCTCGCGGCCCCGCACGAACACGGCGAACAGGCCGATGCTCGCCGCCAGCAGCAGCCCCGCCGCGACCGCGCTCAGCTGGTCGAACAGCACGAGCAGCAGCAAGAGCGCCGCCAGCATCAGAAAGAAGGCGCGCGCCTCGGCCAGCCGGACGAGCACGCCGCCCTTCACCTCACCGACCCCGTCCGGCCCTTCCGCCGTGCCGCCGTCATTGTTCATTCCGCAATTCCATGTCCGTGCCGATCCACTGCCGGCTCATCATCGCATGTCGAACAGGACAAGCGGATGACATCGTGGCAGTCTGCCGCGGGGCATACTTAGGCGATCGGCGGTGATATCGCCAATCGGCGCCGGCCCCTTCGGACCGGCGGACCAGGCAGGGAGGCATTGGCAAGCGACATGGCCAAATCGGATGACAAGGCCGACAGCAAGAAGTCGGACGAAAAGGGCAAGAACGGCAGCAAGGACAACGGCAAGGAAAACGGCAAGAACGGCGACAAGACGCCCCCGCCGCTGCCGAAGCAGCTTGAACCGACCGTCGACGCCGCGCCGATCGAGACCCGGCTCGGATCCTTCGACCTCGACGATCCCGTCCTGCCGGACTGGGTGGCGGACGCCGCGCTCAAATCGGGCGGCTATCCCTACGACAAGACGCTGAAATCGGAGAAATACGAGGAGGACCTGACGGCGCTGCAGATCGAGCTGGTCAAGCTGCAGCACCACGTCATCGAGAAGGGCCTCAAGGTGGTGATGCTGTTCGAGGGTCGCGACGCCGCCGGCAAGGGCGGCGCCATCTTCGCGCTGCGCCAGTACATGAATCCGCGCACGGCGCGCGACGTCGCCCTGCCGAAGCCGACCGAGACCGAGACCGGCCAGTGGTATTTCCAGCGCTATGTCGCCGAGCTGCCGACCGCCGGCGAGATCGTCACATTCGACCGTTCCTGGTACAACCGCGCCGGCGTCGAGATCGTCATGGGCTTCTGCACGCCCGAGGAACACGCGATCTTCCTGAAGCAGGTGCCCTATTTCGAGGCCGCCCAGGTCCAGTCCGGCACCATCCTGTTCAAGTTCTGGCTCGACATCGGCCAGGAGATGCAGCTGAAGCGCTTCCATGAGCGGCGGCACAATCCGCTCAAGATCTGGAAGCTGTCGCCGATGGACTATGCCGCGCTCGGCAAGTGGAAGGACTATTCGAAGGCACGCGACACGATGCTCGACGCCTGCCACAACGACATCACGCCGTGGACCGTGGTGCTCGCCAACGACAAGCGCCGCGCCCGCCTCAACATCATCCGCCACGTGCTGGGCTCGATCGACTATCCAGGGCGCGACAAGTCGGTGGTGCGCGAGCCGGATCCGCTGATCCTCGGCCGCGGGCTCAAGTTCCTGAAGAAGGGGTAGGCGCGGATCGTCGCGGGTCGGGCGACAGCCGCAAGGCTGCCGAAGTTTTGCCTTCGGTGTCCCGTATCAACCGTTCGTTCACCCTTTTCCGGTCATCCCGAGGAACATGAGTCAACTTCAATCGGTCCTGCGTCGCTCCGTAGCGCATCTCGACCCGTCGGATCACGACGGTCGGGAACGCGTGTTCGTCAATGCGCGCGAAGCGATGATCCGGCTGCTGTGGTCCTACGACCCGCCACTCTCGCCAAGAGAGATCGACAGCAAGATCGACGAGTTCGACGACATCGTCGCGATCATTCTCGGCGAGGATGTCGACGAAGCCGAAAGCGCCGAGGCCGAGGATCCCGAGGACGAAGCCGAGGCCGAGGACGAAACGGACCTCGACGCGGAGGTGGCGGTCGCCGTGACGGCGCCCGCGGCCCTGCCCGCGCCGCCCCGGCCGCCGGCGGACGCGCCCGCCATGTCCGAGCGCCGCGCCGAGGCACTGGCGATCCTGCGCCGGCCGGCCCGCTTCGAGCCGCTGTCGCAGATCGGCTCGCCGACGCCGGGCGCCCTGCCCGGCAAGACGGAAGCACCGGCCGCCGCCACCAAGTCTCCCTCCGAGAGCGCGCTGCTGGCGAAGCTGGCCGTAGACCAGGCGCTCGCCCGCCTCAACGGCAAGCGCGCGCCCATCCCGGAAGAGGATGAGGCGGAGACGGACGACGAGCTCGACGCGCTCGACGCGCTCGACGAACCGCCGGTGGAAGAAGCGGACGAAGTCGAGGCTTCGGATGAGATCGCGGAGGACGACGCGGACCTGTTCGAGGAAGCTGAAGCTGCCAGCGAGCTCGATGCGGACGACGACGAGCGCGACGAGGAAGAAGATGAAGACCTCGAGGTCGATCCTGAGGACGAGCCGGACGAGGAACAAGACCCGGACGAAGACGACGGGCGCGACACCGACGACGAGCTCGCGGATGACGAGCCCACGGATGACGAGCCGACCGACGACGACACCGACGAGGCGGACCTGCCGGCCGACCCGCGCGCCCG
>JAEWAD010000541.1 GCA_023391905.1 Pseudomonadota bacterium
GTTCGATCGTCCTCGCCGAGCCGGATGTCGAATGCGCTCGACGGGGTCTCCTGCGACCTGTCGAGCACCGGCTCGATCCGATCTCGGCCCGGGGGCGGTCTCGCCATACTGGTTTCGTCTTCCACAGAAAGGTCAAAAAAGCGCTAACGGCGCCGGAACTTCGGCCCGAATGCCGGATGAATACGGCGATTTGAGGGGGAGTTGATCGCCGGAGGCAACCATTCGGAGCCGTGCGCGCTACCTCATCCACAAGCCAAGCTTCTGTGACCCGCGTAACAGCGCCCGGGAACGATCTTGGCTAATGCGTCGTTAACAGGTCGCTCGAGGGAGACGGCAATGGCACAGGTGGCGGAACAGACCAAACAGCAGGCGACGATGCGGACGGCCGCGACCCTGGCCGCGTCGACGACTCTCGTGCTCTTCGTCGGCGGCAAGGCGCCGCTGGAGCCGGCCACCGCCCTCGCCGCGCTGACCCCGATCGCGCTTTCCGCCTTCCTCTACATCTCCGGCGCGCTCGCCGCGACCGCCGTCACCAGCCTGTCGCGCCGCCCGATCCTCGGCGCCGCCGCGCTGACCGGCCTGGCCCCCTTCGCGCCGCTGCTGCCGCCCTCGGAAGAGTGGGCGCTCTATGCCGCCTTCCTCATCTTCGGCCTGCTGACGGCCGGCAGCCTGCGCGTCATCGTCACCGCGTTCGCCCGCGAACGGCTGGGCAGCCTGTGCGGCGCGGTCGGCCTCTGCCTGATCGCCGCGCTCGCCGCGACCGCCGGCATCACCGACGGCCCGCTGATGCAGCTGGTGCTGGCGCTCGCCGGCATCGTCGCCTGCCTCGCTGTGGCGAGCGTCGTCGCCACCGCCCCGGCCGCCGCCCGCTGACCCCTCCCCGACCGGCAGGGCCCCCTCTCCGACAGGCAAGACGATGGCAGCAGAACCGCCGCCATCGCGTCGCGCGCTGTAGCCAAATCGGATGGCCGCGGGCATAGTCCGCGCATGTCAGAAACGCTCGCTCCCGCCATCGTCTCGCGTCCCGTCCAGAAAGGCGACCACGTCTTCCTGGTGGACGGATCGTCCTACATCTTCCGCGCCTACCACGCGCTGCCGCCGCTGACGCGCAAGTCGGACGGGCTGCCAGTGGGCGCCGTCGCCGGCTTCTGCAACATGCTGTGGCGGCTTCTCAAGGAAGCGAACGAGGCGGGCGTCAAGCCGACCCATCTCGCCGTCATCTTCGACCACTCCTCGACCACCTTCCGCAATGCGCTCTACGACCAGTACAAGGCGCAGCGGCCGGAACCGCCGGAGGACCTGCGGCCGCAGTTCGGGCTGATCCGGCAGGCGGTCGCCGCGTTCAACGTGCCGTCGATCGAGCAGGAGGGCTTCGAGGCGGACGACCTCATCGCCACCTACACGAAGCAGGCCGTCGCCGCCGGCGCCGACGTCACCATCGTCGCCTCCGACAAGGACCTGATGCAATTGATCGAGCCGGGCGTGCTGATGCTCGACACGATGAAGGGCAAGACGATCGGCCGCGACGAGGTGATCGAGAAATTCGGCGTGCCGCCGGAGAAGGTGGTCGACGTGCAGGCGCTCGCCGGCGACTCGGTCGACAACGTGCCCGGCGTGCCCGGAATCGGCATCAAGACGGCGGCGCAGCTGATCGAGACCTATGGCGACCTCGAGACGCTTCTTGAGCGCGCGCCGGAGATCAAGCAGCCGAAGCGGCGCGAGGCGCTGATCGCCAACGCCGATCTGGCGCGCATCTCGATGCAGCTCGTGACGCTCGACCGCGACGTGCCGGTGAACGAGCCGATCGACCGGCTCGGCGTCCGCCCTGTTATCGGCGAGCAGTTGATCGCGTTCCTGAAGGCGATGGAGTTCACGACGCTGACCGGCCGCGTCGCCGCGGCGACCGGCGTCGAATCCGGCGCGGTCGAGGCGGATGGCGGCCTCACCGCCAGGCGTACCGCCACGGCCGCCGCCCCGGTCGCCGGCGCCGACGGCGCGGAGCCGATCGCCGACATCGCCGGGCTGACCCCGGCCGCCCACGCCGCCGAGCGCGCCAGAAGCGTCCGCGCCGCCCCCTTCGACCATTCGCACTACGAGACCATCCAGTCCGAGGAACGGCTGCTCGATTTCGTGGCCCGCGCCACCGAGCGTGGCGTCGTCGCCGTCGACACCGAGACCACCTCGCTCGACCCGATGCAGGCGGAGCTGGTCGGCGTCTCGCTTGCCATCGCGCCGAACGAGGCCTGCTACATTCCGCTGGCACATCGCGGCGAGGGCGACGGCCTGTTCACCGAAGGGCTGGTCGAGGGCCAGCTCGAGATCCGCACCGCGCTCGCGCTGCTGAAGCCGCTGCTCGAGGACCGCTCGGTGCTCAAGGTGGCGCAGAACCTCAAATATGACTGGCTGGTTCTGGCCCGCTACGGCATCGAGACGGCGCCGTTCGACGACACCATGCTGATCTCCTACGTGCTCGACGCCGGCCGCGGCACGCATGGCATGGACCCGCTCTCGGAAAAATGGCTCGGCCACACGCCGATCGCCTATGACGACGTCACCGGCAAGGGCAAGGCGCGGATCACCTTCGACCGCGTGCCGATCGAGCGCGCCAGCGCCTATGCGGCCGAGGACGCCGACGTCACGCTTCGCCTCTGGCAGGTGCTGAAGCCGCGCCTGGTGGCCGAGGGCATGACGACCGTCTACGAGACGCTGGAGCGGCCGATGGTGCCGGTGCTGGCCTCGATGGAGCGGCGCGGCATCTCGATCGACCGGGCGATCCTCTCGCGCCTCTCCGGCGAATTCGCCCAGAAGGCCGGCGCGCTCGAGGCCGAGATCCAGGAACTGGCCGGCCAGCCCTTCAATGTCGGTTCGCCGAAGCAGCTCGGCGACATCCTGTTCGGCGTCATGGGCCTGCCCGGCGGCACCAAGACGGCGACCGGCGCCTGGGCGACCGGCGCCAGCATCCTGGAGGACCTGGCCGAGCAGGGCTACGAGCTGCCACAGAAGATCCTGGACTGGCGCCAGCTCTCCAAGCTGCGTTCGACCTATACCGACGCGCTGCCGACCTACCTGCATCCCGAGACCAAGCGCGTCCACACCTCCTACGCGCTGGCGGCGACGACGACGGGGCGCCTGTCCTCGTCCGAGCCGAACCTGCAGAACATCCCCGTCCGCACCGAGGCGGGGCGCAAGATCCGCGCCGCCTTCATCGCGGATCCCGGCCACAAGCTGGTCTCGGCCGACTATTCGCAGATCGAGCTGCGCCTGCTGGCCGAGATCGCCGACATCCCGCAGCTGAAGACCGCCTTTTCCGAAGGCATCGACATTCACGCGCTCACCGCGTCCGAAATGTTCGGCGTGCCGGTCGAGGGCATGCCGAGCGACGTGCGCCGGCGCGCCAAGGCGATCAATTTCGGCATCATCTACGGCATCTCGGCCTTCGGCCTCGCCAACCAGCTCTCGATCGCGCGCGAGGAGGCCGGCGCCTACATCAAGCGCTATTTCGAGCGCTTCCCGGGCATCCGCGACTACATGGAGGAGACCAAGCGCTCCTGCCGCGACCTCGGCTACGTCACGACCCTGTTCGGCCGCCGCTGCCACTATCCCGAGATCACCTCGAAGAACGCCTCGATCCGCGCCTTCAACGAGCGCGCCGCCATCAATGCGCGCCTGCAGGGCACGGCCGCCGACATCATCCGCCGCGCCATGATCCGCGTCGAGCCGGCGCTGGCGGAAGCCGGGCTTCGCGCGCGCATGCTGCTGCAGGTGCATGACGAACTGATCTTCGAGGTGCCGGAGGCGGAGATCGAGCCGACGCTGGCACTGGTCACCCGCGTGATGGAGAACGCGCGGTCGCCGGCGGTGGCGCTCAGCGTGCCCTTGAACGTCGACGCCCGCGCCGCCGACAACTGGGACGAGGCGCACTAGCCCCTTCGAAAATCCCCTCCCCCTTGTGGGGAGGGTTAGGGAAGGGGGTACCGGCTCCGTCCCTCCGAGAAGAATGGCTCGAAGGCCACTTCCCAGCACCGAGGTGGCCCCCCACCCCGCCTGCCCACAAGGGGGAGGGGGAAGGGGCGAGAATCCCCGCTATCGCCCGGCGGTTTCCTGTGTCTTGGCGCGCCGGCGCTCGCCCTTCTGGCGCTTGAAGGTGACGTCGACCGAGCCGACATTCATGCCGAGCGTCGAGATCACGCCATTGTTGGTGATGGTGTCGCGGCCGGTGCGGCGGATCGTGTCCTCGAAATGCAGGCGGAGCTTGCCGCCGTCCTTGCCGCGGGTGATCAGGTCGTAGGACATGCGGATGCGGTCGTCCTCGACGCGCACCAGCGCCTCGCCGACGACGTCCTGCCGGGTGCCGACATAGGTGTTCGGGCCGGTACGCCGGAAACGCCAGGTGCGGCGGTCGAGCGAGCCGTTGTCGAAGCGGAAATGCTGGTCGAGGATGAAATGCTCGCCGCTGCGGCGGCCGTTGGTCGTCACGACGAAGCCGCGATCGACGCCGGCAAGCCGGCTCTTGAAGCGGCCGACGCCCGTCGCCCGGCCACGAAACGCGTCTTCCAGGGTCTGGGGCGCCGCCTGCGACTTGGTCGCCGGCAGCTTGGCCGGTTTCGGCTCCGCCATGGCAGCCGGCGCCGCCGCCACCGTGGCGACGGCCAGCATCAGGACGAGGAGAGGATGCGCGATCTTCATGGGGGGCCCCGACAGGCGGAAAGGCATGCCGGGACAATCTAGACCGAGTTCGGTCGTCTCGTCAGCCCGTCACGACATTGGCGGCCGTGCAGCTTTCCGTCAGCACGGCGTAGAGCGCCGCCTGGTCGCTGGAAGCGCGCAGCTTGTTGGCGAGGCCGGGCTCGCGCAGCAGGCGGGCGATGCGGGCGAGCGCCTTCAGATGGTCGGCGCCGGCGTTTTCCGGCGCGAGCAGCAGGAAGATCAGGTCGACCGGCTGGTCGTCGAGCGATTCGAAATCGATCGGCTTCGGAAGCCGGGCGAAGATGCCATGGATGCGGTCCAGCTGGGCCAGCTTGCCATGCGGGATGGCGATGCCGTTGCCGACACCGGTCGAGCCAAGCCGTTCACGCTGCAGCAGCGTGTCGAAGATCTGCCGTTCGTCGAGACCGGTCAGCTTTGCAGCCTTTTCGGCCAGTTCCTGAAGAGCCTGCTTCTTGCCATTGGCTTTCAGGGCCGGGACGATGCCGTCCAGGCTGATCAGATCACTGAGGTCCATGACTTGGTTCAAAATGCCTCGTTCAAACCTTTGGTCCGAGACCCGCCGTTCGGCGCGCTCCCCGAGCG
>JAEWAD010000555.1 GCA_023391905.1 Pseudomonadota bacterium
GGCTCGGGCCTCGCCTTCCGCCTGCTCGAATCGCAGTACCGCCTCAACATCCCCCGCCTGTTCGCCGCGCTGATCCTGCTCTGCGCCACCGGCGTCGTGATCTATGCCGCGACCAGCCTGATCTCGCATCTGGCGCTGCGCCGCTGGCACGAGAGCGCGATCCGGCGGGAGAATTGAGATGACGAAGGGCTTCGCCGCGATCCCGGAAGCGGATCGCTACGTGCTCGCCAACGCCACGCTGCCATCGGCGACCGTCGATGGCTTCGACGGCCGCGACGTCGGCGAAGGCCTGATGCGCGCCGACATCGTCGTCGCGAACGGCAAGATCGAGGCGCTGCGGCCAGCCGGCAGCGTCGCCGAGCTGCCGGTCCTCGACATGGACAAGGGCCAAGTCTGGCCCTGCTTCGTCGACATGCACACGCATCTCGACAAGGGCCATATCTGGGCGCGGCGCCAGAACCCGACGGGCAGCTTCGCCGATGCGCTCGCCGCCGTCGACGCGGACCGCGAGGCGCACTGGACCACGGAAGACGTGCGGGCGCGGATGGAGTTCGCGCTGCGCAGCGCCTATGCGCACGGCACCAAGCTGATCCGCACCCATATCGACTGCGTGCCGCCGCAGTTCCCGGCATCGTGGCCGGCCTTCGCCGCGGCGCGCGACGCCTGGGCGGGCCGCGTCGACCTCGAGGCGGTGGCGCTGTCGCCGATCGAGCTCTTCCTCGACGAGACGGTGCGCACGAGGCTGACGCAGACGCTGCTCGAATATGGCGGCGCCATCGGCGGCTTCACCTATATGACGCCCGGGCTGGAGACGGCACTCGACCATCTCTTCGCCATGGCGTCCGAAAACGGCTTCGACATCGATCTGCATGTCGACGAGACCGCCGATCCCAATGCGCGCTCGCTGAAGGCGATCGCGGAAGCCGCGATCCGCACCGACTACCAGGGCCAGGTCACCGTCGGCCATTGCTGCTCGCTCGCCCGCCAGGACGAGAGCGAGGCGGACCGCACGATGGATCTCGTCGCCGAGGCCGGCCTCGCCGTCGTCTCGCTGCCGATGTGCAATCTCTACCTGCAGGATCGTTATCCCGGCCGGACGCCGCGCTGGCGCGGCGTGACGCTCCTGAACGAGATGGAGGAGCGCGGCATCCGCGTCGCCGTCGCCTCCGACAACACGCGCGATCCGTTCTACGCCTATGGCGACCTCGACGCCGTCGAAGTGTTCCGCGAGGCCGTCCGGATCCTGCATCTCGACCACCCGCTCGACGCCGCGCCCCGCGTCGTCACCACCAATCCCGCCGCCATCCTGCGCCGTCCCGATGTCGGGCGGATCCGGGTTGGCGATCCCGCCGATCTGGTGCTGTTCCGGGCCCGCAGCTGGTCCGAATTCCTGTCGCGCCCGCAATCCGATCGCATCGTTTTGCGCTATGGCAAGGCGATCGACCGGACTTTGCCGGATTATCGCGAACTCGATTCTCTGTTTGGACATTGATCATGGCTCAATTCAAGAACGACCTCGCCGCGCTGAAGGCCGATCTCGACGGCATCGCGCTCGAGGAAAATCCGGCTCTGGTGAAGCAGAAGAGCCGCGACTTCTTCTGGTATTCGCCGGTTCTCAAGGCCCAGCTCGACCACATCACCGCCGATCTCGTGGTGACGCCGAAGGACGAGGCGGAGGTGATCCGCGTCCTCAAGGCCGCCTTCAAGCATGAGGTGCCCGTCACGCCGCGCGGCACCGGCACCGGCAATTACGGCCAGGCGATGCCGCTTTCCGGCGGCCTGATCCTCAACCTCGCCGAGATGAACAAGGTCAAGGCGATCCACCCCGGCCGCGTCATCGCCGAGCCCGGCGCGGTCATCGCGCAGCTCGACGTCGAGACGCGCGCCCATTCCGGCCAGGAACTGCGCCTGCATCCCTCGACCGCCAAGACGGCGACGATCGGCGGCTTCATCGCCGGCGGCTCCGGCGGCGTCGGCTCGATCCGCTGGGGCGGCCTGCGCGACATCGGCAACGTGCTGCGGCTCCGCGTCGTCACCATGGAGGCGGAGCCCCGCATCCTCGAGCTGACGGGCTGGGAACTGCACAAGGTGATGCACGCCTACGGCACCAACGGCATCATCACCGAAGTCGAGATGCCGCTGACAACAGCCTATGACTGGGTCGACGTGCTGGTCGGCTTCGACGACTACATGGACGCGGTGCGCTATGCCGACGGCGTCGGCAATGCCGATGGCCTGCTGGTCAAGGAGCTCGCCACCGTCGCGGCGCCGATCCCCTACGATTATTTCCTGCGCCACCAGAAGTTCCTGAAGCCGGGCCAGTCGGTGGCGATCGTCACGGTCGCGGCGCATGCCGTCGACGCCTTCCTGGCGCTGACCTCGCGCAGCAAGGGCGAGGTGGTGTTCCGTTCGGATACGGCCGAGGACCTGAAGGGCATCCCGCCGAACTACGAGCTCGGCTGGAACCACACGACGCTGCGCGCCATCCGCGTCGACCCGTCGATCACCTATCTGCAGTCGATGTATCCGCCGCCGCACCACATCGAGAAGATCGAGGCGCTGACCAAGCTCCTCGGCGACGAGGTTCCGGGCCATCTCGAATTCGTCCGCTTCGACGGCAAGATCACGCCTATGGGCTTGCCGATGGTGCGCTACACGACGGAAGAGCGACTCGAGGAGATCATCCGCATCCATGAGGAGCATGGCTGCCCGATCTTCAATCCGCACCGCTACACGCTGGAGGAGGGCGGCATGAAGCAGACCGACCTGACCCAGCTCGCCTTCAAGCGCGAGGCGGATCCGAAGGGCCTGCTCAATCCCGGCAAGATGATCGCCTGGGAAGATCCGGACTTCGACTTCACCTCGACCAAGACCTTCCTGTTCCCGGGCCTGCAGCAGGCAAGCTGACATGCGCGTGCTGGTGCTCTACGCGCATCCCGTCGAGACGAGCTTCCAGGCGGCGGTGCATCGCACCGTCGTCGAAGCGCTGACGCGGGCAGGGCACCAGGTCGATGATTGCGACCTCTATGCCGAAGGCTTCGATCCGGTCCTGTCCCGGCAGGAGCGGATCGATTACCACGACCTCGATGCCAACCGCCGCAACGTCGACGCCTATGTCGAACGCGTGATGCGGGCCGAGGCGCTGGTGCTGGTCTATCCGGTCTGGAATTTCGGCTTTCCGGCGATGCTGAAGGGCTTCTTCGACCGGGTGTTCCTGCCCGGCGTGTCGTTCCGGATGGAGAACGGCACGGTCCGCGGCAATCTCGGCCACATCGGCAAGCTCGCGGCGGTGGCCACCTATGGCGGCCCGCGCTGGCGCGCCTTCGTCCTCGGCGATCCGCCGCGGCGCAGCGTCAAGCGCGTGCTACGCGCGCAGATCGGAACGCTCGGCCGGATCCCCTACCTCACGCATTACGACATGAACCGCTCGACGGAAGCGACGCGATCGGCGTTTCTGAAGCGCGTATCGAAAGAGATGGAACGCTTCTAGGACCATGCGCGCGCTCGTCGTCTTCGCCCATCCCGTGCCGGAAAGCTTCGGCGCCGCCGTCCGCGACACGGTCGTCGCCGCCCTGAACCGGTCCGGCCACGAGGTCCGCCTGCTCGACCTCTATGCGTCGGGCTTCAATCCGGTCATGGGCGCCGACGAGCGGCGGGTCTACAACGACCCGGTCGTCAACGAGGTGCCGATCGCCGATCATCTCGCCCTGATCAAATGGTGCGAGATCCTCGTCTTCGTCTATCCGACCTGGTGGTTCAGCCCGCCGGCCATGCTGAAGGGCTGGCTGGAGCGGGTCTGGGTGCCGCACGCCACCTTCATCATGCCGACGGCGACGCGCGGCTCGCGCCCGGGCATGAAGAACATCCGCAAGCTCGCCGTGGTGACGACCTGCGGCGCGAGCTGGACGCTGTCGAAGATCATCGGCGAGCCGGGCAGGCGCATTCTCCTGCGCGGCATTCGCACGCTCTGCCATCCGCTCTGCCGCACCAGCTACATGGCGCACTACAAGATGGACAGCTCCACGCCCGAGAGCCGGGCGCGCTACCTCGCGAAGGTCGACCGCAAGATCGGCCGGCTGTAGGGGGCGTTTTCGAGCGAGGCGGATACTGGTTCGCTTGCTGGGGCGCGCCAGCGCAACCCCAAGCTCGCCGTCATCCCCGCGCAGGCGGGGATCCATGCCGCCGAAGTCTCGTCGCGCGAAACGCCCGGGCAACCCGGCTGGATGGATCCCGGGTCTTCGCCCGGGATGACGGGAGCGTGTTGGCCAGAGCGCCGGGGGGGAACTCCCCGCATCGAGCTGGCCCCCCCACCCCGTCCCTCCCCACAAGGGGGAGGGGGCAGAAGCGGTGAGGCGCCGCCTTAACTCCAAACGAAAACGGCGGCCCCACGGGAGCCGCCGTTCTGCATTCCGGATGTCGCTGCCTCAGCGGGCGAGCAGGCGCTCGAGCTCGGGACGGAACTCGTCGGCGATGTCGGCGCGGTCGAGCGCGAAGGCGACGTTCGCCGCCAGGAAGCCGACCTTGTTGCCGCAGTCATAGGTCTGGCCGTCGAAGCGGCAGCCATAGAAGTACTGGCGGTCCATCAGGCGCAGCATGGCGTCGGTCAGCTGGATCTCGTTGCCGGCGCCCTTTTCCTGCTTCGACAGGAGGTCGAAGATCTGCGGCTGCAGGATGTAGCGGCCGTTGATGTAGAGGTTGGAAGGCGCCACCTCGGGCTTCGGCTTCTCGACCATGGCGTTGATGCGGAAGGCCGGGCCGCCGATCTCGGCGCCGATGCCGACGATGCCGTACTGGTGCGTCTGCGCCGGGTCGCATTCCTCGACGGCCAGGACGTTGCCGCCCCATTCCTCGTAGACCTTGACCATCTGCTTCAGGCAGCCCGGCTCGCCCTTCATCACCATGTCGGGCAGCAGCACGGCGAAGGGCTCGTTGCCGATCATCTCGCGCGCGCACCAGACGGCGTGGCCGAGGCCGAGCGGAACCTGCTGGCGGGTGAAGGAAGTCGAGCCCGGCTTCGGCAGATCCTTGGCGAGGAGGTTCAGCGCGTCCTTCTTGCCGCGATCGGACAGCGTCGCTTCCAGCTCGTACTGGACGTCGAAATGGTCCTCGATGACCGCCTTGTTGCGGCCGGTGACGAAGATCAGGTGCTCGATCCCCGCCTCGCGCGCCTCGTCGACGGCGTATTGGATCAGCGGGCGATCGACGACCGTCAGCATTTCCTTCGGCATGGCCTTGGTCGCGGGCAGGAAGCGGGTGCCAAGACCGGCAACAGGAAATACGGCCTTGCGAATCTTAGGGTTCATAGACGCCTCATAGATGCATCGGTGCGGAGAGCATAACGGCAGATTTCTCGCGATAAAGCTAATGAAAAAGCGGGAAAATCCGTCGCATCAAGACTTCGTTCACCTATTCATAGTTCATT
Source organism: Pseudomonadota bacterium (assembly GCA_023391905.1). Classification (GTDB taxonomy): domain Bacteria; phylum Pseudomonadota; class Alphaproteobacteria; order Rhizobiales; family Kaistiaceae; genus Kaistia. The sequence continues at coordinate 5,423 of JAEWAD010000555.1, forward strand.
AACACTGCGAATCTGTTCGGAGTTTCGAAGTGGCTGTTCTGGTAACGGGCGGAGCCGGCTATATCGGTAGCCATATGGTGTGGCGTCTTGTTGACGCCGGTGAGGCCGTCGTGGTGCTCGACCGGCTGTCCACAGGCTTCCGCTGGGCCGTCGCGCCCGAGGCGACCCTCGTCGAAGGCGACATCGCCGACGAGGCGCTGGTCGCGCGCCTGGTGGCGGAGCATGGCATCGACGCCATCATCCATTTCGCCGGCTCCATCGTCGTTCCGGACTCGGTTGCAGATCCCTTAGAATACTACCTGAACAATACGGTCAAATCGCGCGCCTTGATCGCCGCCGCGATCGGGGCCGGCGTGCGCCACTTCATCTTTTCCTCCACCGCCGCCGTCTATGGCGACGCCGGCACCGAGCCGGTCGTCGAGACCGCGCCGCTTTCGCCGCAATCGCCCTATGGCCGCTCCAAGCTGATGACCGAGATGATGCTGGAGGATGCGTCGCGCGCCCATGACTTCCGCTATGTGGCGCTGCGCTATTTCAACGTCGCCGGCGCCGATCCGCGCGGCCGCACCGGCCAGTCGACCCGAGGCGCGACGCATCTGATCAAGGTCGCCTGCGAGACCGCGCTCGGCAAGCGCGACCGCATCGAGATCTTCGGCACGGACTATGACACGCCGGACGGAACCTGCGTGCGCGATTACATCCACGTCTCCGACCTCGCCAACGCCCATGCCGACGCGCTTGCCTATCTGCGTGCCGGCGGCGACAGCCTCGTCGCCAATTGCGGCTATGGCCATGGCTACAGCGTGCGCGCGGTGATCGATGCCGTGCGTCGGGTTTCCGGGCGCGATTTCGAGGTCGCGACGCGCGAGCGCCGCGCCGGTGACGTTCCGGCAGTTGTCGCAAATTCGACACGCGCGCGGGCAAAGCTTGGCTGGCGACCCGAATATGACGATCTCGACCAGTGCGTCGCGACGGCGCTGGCGTGGGAAGACGCGTTGGGGCGCCGCAATCAGCGCGACTGACGTGAAGCCATCCGGACCGGGGGGCCGGGACACTGAACGAACGAACCGAGGAGACTATCGAGACATGGCATTCTGGAGCCCGCCCGTTTCCGCAGTCCAGCCGCTCAAGGCTGCCGGAACCCGCGCCGTCCTGCTGATCGCGCTGCTTCTGGCGGGGCTGGTCCCCGCCCTGGCGGACGCCGCCGGTGCGCGCTGGGTGGCGAGCTTCTGGCCGACGGCCCAGAAGGCCGGCATCTCGCGCAGCGTCTACAACGCCGCGCTCGGCAATTTCACCCCCGATCCCGACGTGCTGGCCAAGGCCAGCGCGCAGGCCGAATTCGTCAAGCCGCTCTGGGAGTACCTGGACGGCGCCGTCTCGGCCAAGCGGCTGGAGAACGGCCGCGAAATGCTGCGCCAGTATGACCGCCAGCTGCGCCAGATCGAGCAGGCCTTCGGCGTCGACCGCAGCGTCGTCGTGGCGATCTGGGGCATGGAATCCTCCTATGGCCAGGTGCTGACCAACGACAAGATCGTCAAGAACACGATCCGCTCGCTGGCGACGCTCGCCTATCAGGGCGGCCGGAGGGCCAAATATGGCCGCGAGCAGCTGATCGCGGCGCTGAAGATCCTGCAGCGCGGCGATGTCACCCCGCGCGGCATGGTCGGATCCTGGGCCGGCGCGATGGGCCACACCCAGTTCATCCCGACGACCTACCAGGCCTATGCCGTCGACTTCGACGGCGACGGCAAGCGCAACATCTGGACCTCGGAAATCGACGCGCTCGCCTCGACGGCGAACTACCTCGCCAAGATGGGCTGGCGGCATGGCCAGACCTGGGGCTACGAGGTCGAGCTGCCGGCCGGCTTCGACTGGCATCACGCCGATTCCGGCAAGTCGCTGCCGCTCGACCAGTGGCGCAAGATGGGCGTGCACCGCGTCGCGGGCCGGCCGTTCCCCGCCTCGAACGAGACGGCGCGCCTCTATGCGCCGGCGGGCGCCGGCGGACCGGCCTTCCTGCTCCTGCACAATTTCCGCGTCATCAAGCGCTACAACAATGCCGACGCCTATGCGCTCGGTGTCGGCCATCTGGCGGACCGGCTGCGCGGCGGCAACGAATTCGTCTCCGGCTGGCCGCGCGACGTGCGGCCGCTGGCGGCGTCCGAGCGGGCCGAGCTGCAATCGCTCCTGGGCCGGCACGGCTATTATGGCGGCAGCGTCGACGGCAAGATCGGCGCCGGCACCAAGAAGGCGATCCGCTCCTACCAGGCCTCGGCCGGCATGATCCCGGACGGCTATGCCTCAACGGGACTGTTGCAGCGGCTGCGGTCCGCCAGATAAGATCACTTCCTCTGGGGAAGCCCGTCGAGGGCTGACGGTCGCTTCCCCGAGGATTTGGCCATGCTGGTTCATCTTTTCCGCGCCTTCGCTGTTCTCCTGATCGTGCCGATCCTGATCGGCGCCGGTCCTGCCCATGCGCAGTTTCGCGGCGGGCCGGGCGGCTTCCTCGATCGCCTGTTCGGCATCGAGCGGCCGCCGCCGCGCGAGATGATGGTGCCGCAGGAGGACATCGGCCGCCGTCGCCCGCCCGGCGCCCGTCGCCAGGACGCCGAGAAGCCGGCGCAGCCGCGCAAGAAGCGCCCGGCGGCACCGGCCGAGCCCGTCTATCCGGCGCTCGAGATCCAGCCCAAGAACCCCGACGCCAAGAAGGTGCTGGTGGTCGGTGATTTCGTCGCCGGCGGCCTCGCCTGGGGGCTCGACCAGGCCTTCGCCGAGGAGCCGCGCCTTTCGATCGTCGATCGCTCGGACGGGCCGTCCGGCTTCGTCCGCGACGATCATTTCGACTGGGCTGGCAAGATCTCCGAGATGCTGACGGCGGACAAGCCGGACATGATCGTCGTCATGCTCGGCACCAATGACCGGCAGCAGATCAAGACCAAGGACGGCCGCTTCGCGCCGCGTTCGGACGAATGGCAGAAGGCCTACCAGCAGCGCGTCGAGCGCTTCCTGCTGGCGCTGCAGACCTATGGCAAGCCGGTCTACTGGGTCGGCGCGCCGCCGATGCGCTCCAACGACGCCTCGGCCGACATGGCCTTCCTGAACACCGTGTTCAAGGGCCGCGTCGAGGCGGTCGGCGGCAACTTCATCGATGTCTGGGACGGCTTCGCCGACGAGAACGGCAAGTTCGTCGCGCGCGGCCCGGACGTGGACGGCCAGACGCGGCTGCTGCGCGGCAATGACGGCATCAACTTCACCAAGTCGGGCCGGCGCAAGCTCGCCTTCTTCGTCGAGCGCGACATCCGCCAGGATAGCGGGCTCGGCCTGCCGATGAGTTCGGCGACGCCGACCAATCCGAACGCCACGATGGAGATCGGCCCGGACGGCAAGGAGCGCCAGGTGGGGCCGGTCGTCTCGCTCACCGATCCGGAACCGGGCACAGACGGCAAGCTGATCGGCGCCACCGACCAGCGGGTGCCGGGGCCGGCGGCCGACAGCCTGCAGTACAAGCTGACCGTCGAGGGCAAGTCGCCGGACGCGCAGCCGGGCCGGGTCGACGATTTCGCCTGGAAGCCGCATGCCGAGGAGGAGAAGGCCGAGGCGCAGGGCAGCATCGTCGACGGCATCGTCATCCTGCCGGCGCCGACCGCCGGCGTTCCCGGCATGGCCCCGGCGCTGCGATAGGGGGACGGGCTTCTCGGCGAACGAGCGCGCTCTCCGTCCTGAAGGCGCGATCGCCGAATGAATGAAGCTTCCCTCGATCCGCGCTTCCCTTCACCTCTCCCATGGGGAGAGGTCGGAGCGAAG
>JAEWAD010000292.1 GCA_023391905.1 Pseudomonadota bacterium
CCTTTTCACGTCCATGGCGCTGTTTCCTCGGCGTCCGATCGGCATCGCCGGTTGATGGCTCGCGTGCCGCCCGCTTATCGTTCAGACTGCGGAGGCGGCGGCGTCGCGCCATCCGCCGCTCGCCGAAGGAGCATCGCCATGGAATACACCCGCCTCGGCCGCACCGGCCTCGAAGTCTCCCGCCTCTGCCTCGGCTGCATGAGCTATGGCGATCCCGCCCGCGGCAACCACGCCTGGACGCTGCCCGAGGCCGAGAGCCGGCCCTTCATCCAGAAGGCGCTCGATCTCGGCATCAATTTCTTCGACACGGCGAACGTCTATTCCGACGGCACCAGCGAGGAGATCGTCGGTCGCGCGCTCGCCGATTTCGCCCGCCGCGAGGAGGTGGTGATCGCCACCAAGGTGCATGGCCGCATGCGCCCCGGCCCGAACGGCGCCGGGCTGTCGCGAAAGGCCATCCTGCAGGAGATCGACGCCAGCCTGACCCGGCTCGGCACCGACTATGTCGATCTCTACCAGATCCACCGCTTCGACTATCTGACGCCGATCGAGGAGACGCTGGAGGCGCTCGACGAGGTCGTGAAATCGGGCAAGGCGCGCTATATCGGCGCCTCCTCCATGCATGCCTGGCAGTTCGCCAAAATGCTCGGCGTGCAGGAGCGGCTGGGGCTGGCGCGCTTCGTCTCGATGCAGAATTACGTCAACCTGCTCTACCGCGAGGAGGAGCGCGAGATGCTGCCGCTCTGCGCCTCGGAGGGCATCGGCGTCATCCCGTGGAGCCCGCTGGCGCGCGGCCGGCTGACGCGCGACTGGGACGAGAAGACGGCGCGCGCCGAGACGGACGAGTTCGGCAAGGGGCTCTACTCCCGCACCGCCGAGGCGGATCGGCTGGTGGTCGAGGCGGTCGCCAAGGTGGCGGAGCAGCGCAACCTGCCGCGCGCGCAGATCGCGCTCGCCTGGGTGCTGTCGAAGAATGTCGTCACCGCGCCGATCGTCGGCGCCACCAAGACGAAGCATCTCGACGACGCCGCCGCGGCGCTTGCCATTCGCCTCGACGATTTCGAGATCGCCGCGCTGGAAGCCGCCTACGTCCCGCACGCGGTGGCAGGCTTCATGTGAGGGGGCACATCAAGAACGGTCCGGGCGCATATCGGAATATTGATCACATGAGGCGCTGCGGCAGGTCAGCAAGGCGGGTTGCGGTGCAACTCCCTCGCCGGAGTTTCTAAGGCATCACTCACAGCAAGGCGTCCAGCAGGATGGCAGCGTTACGCCGGAACGAGTGGTGCACTTTGCCCGCTAGGCTGCAGAATTCTACAGCATGATGGCTCCGGCGGCAGGGGCTGGAGCGAAAAGAAACTTCGCGTCCTCGATGCAGTGACGCTCGGAAAGTCGCGGGGCGGGCATGATTTAATCATGCTAGATGTATGCGGCCTCCAAGAGGTAATCAGTATAAATATTGTTTTTGCGAGAGAGTGCGGTGTTCAAGAGAATATCACCTGATTATACTGGTACAATTATTGGAAAAAGGCTCTCAGCATTGAGCGTCGATGAGCGTGCCTTTCTGCTGGCGGACTATCCTCCTCTCCGAGATGAAGTGAATCGCACAGTTGATCGGATGAACCAAAATGAAGCAGTTTGCGCGGCATTCACATTTACGTTGATTTTTGCCAGCATTGCATCACCGGATAGGAACATTTTGTCGACTGGATTGCTCCATTTTGTTTCCGCACTACTGGCAGTTTTGGTGGCGTTCTATGGAGCTGAGCGAGGACACGTATTTCGAAGGCATTTGGATATGGTCGAAAAATACTTAGGAGATATTGAACGTCGGTTCTCGAATCATTTTGGGTGGACAAAATTCTACAATGATTGCGTGTCGGAAACAAAGATGCCTAGGCAGATGGGTACGAGAGGTCTGCTCTGGTTAGTGTTGAGAACGATAACCGGTGCGAATCTTATATATATCGGTTGGTACTATTGGCCATCTGATCGTATTAATGAGATTGCGGTTGCATTTTGAGATAAATATGGCGTTTCGTAACGCTGCCTATCGGGAAAGGCTGTATGTAGATAAGTCTACGCCATCTGCCTTCACGCAGGAAGCCACCTGCATTGCCCATGGCGGCAGCGAGGTGAAGCTGCTACACGCCGGGCCAAACCTGACCTTAAAAGGATTTGGCAATGATCCAGCCCACGGCTTCCTTCAAGGACAACCTGCGACTGCTTCCCTCGATCGACGGTCTTTCCCGCATCGACCTCACCGATCCCTCGGGCGCGGTCGTGGCGAGCATCGAAAACCAGCCGGGCAAGCAGGGTTCGCTTGCCGTCTATCAATACCTCCAGCAGAGCTTCGGCGCGCTCCATGCCGAGGCCGCGGCGCATGGCCTCGAGGTTTTCGCCGAGCACACGGCCGATGCCAGGAACCGGCCGGGCGCGCATCCCAATATTGATCGCCTGCTGGCGATCGTTGGCGGGGCCGCTCCGCTGACCATCGGGCCTGTTGCGGCCTGACGCGGCACCGGCAGGCCGGCAGCCCGGATTTGGGTGCTGCCTGCCTGTTTCCTGGGAAGGCTCCGGCCAGTCTGCCGGCTTTACCTCTGCCCGCGTCGGCGCGAGGATGCGCGGTGCGAGGGCGAGTGCCATGGTGGACGAGATCGCCGCGGCGCGGCGGGCCTATGCCGAGGATCTCCGCAGCCGGGCCGGCCTCCGTTCGGAGGCGCTGGTCGCGGCCTTCGCCGCCGTGCCGCGCGAGCGCTTCGCAGGGCGGCCGCCCTGGCGGATCCGCGATCCCTCGGGCTATGCCGATTTCTGGACACTGACGAGCGACCCGCGCCTGCTCTACCAGGACGTTCTGATCGCACTCGACCGTTCCCGCGGCATCAACAACGGCCAGCCGAGCCTGTGGGCGCAGGTCTTCGAGCGGCTGGCGCTGCGGCCCGGCATGACCATCGTCCATCTCGGCTGCGGCACGGGCTATTACACCGCGATCCTCGCCGAGGCCGCGGGGCCGGAGGCGTCGATCACCGCGGTCGAGATCGAGCCCGACATGGCGGCGCGGGCCGATGACGCGCTCGCGCCCTGGCCGCAGGTGCAAGTCATCGCCGGCGACGGCGCGCATATCGCGCTGCCGCCCGCCGACCTCGTCGTCGCCAGCGCCGGCGCCACCCATCCGCTGTCGCTCTGGCTCGATGCGCTGCGTCCGGGCGGGCAATTGCTCTTCCCGATGACCTCGTCCCTTGGTCCCGGCGCCATGCTGCTCGTCACCCGCCAGGCCGGCCAGGGCTACGCGGCCGAATTCCTCTGCGGCGCCGCCTTCATCGCCTTTGTCGGCGCGCGTGACGAGGGCGTCAGCCGCCGCCTCGCTGCCGCCCTGTCGCGGGATGCCGGCGATCCCGTCCGCTCGCTGCGCCGCGACGAGCACCGCGCCGACGCCACCTGCTGGCTGCATGGCGATGGATGGTGCCTGTCACGGCTGGAGCTGGGCTGAGCTGGCGGGGCGCGGACGCATTTGAGGGTTTCGTCCCGGAAATGGTATCGTCCGCGCGTCGATCGGGAGGATCGTCGGGAGAGCGTCGGCATGGCGGATCTGGCGAAATCGGGATTGACCGCGCTGGTCTTTCTTTCCGTTGCCATGGCGATCGTCTTCGGCAGCTATTTTTTGGCGCGACGATTGCTCAACATCGGCGCCGATGCCGACCGGACAACCGACGCCGCGACCACGATCGCGGTCCGTATCGCGGCGCTGTACGGGCTGATCCTGGCGCTCGTCTATGCCCAGGAGCTCGACGACTACAAGGGTATCCGCAACGTGCTGACGCTGGAGGCGACGGCGATATCCGACGTCTATCACGATGCCGGCCGCTATGGCGGCGCCGCCGCGGCGCCGATCCAGTCGATGCTCGCCGACTATCTGCACACGGTCGTCTACGAGGAGTGGGACCAGCTCGGTCGCGGCGAGGGTCTGTCGGCGCAGGCCTGGAAAGACTGGGACAATGTCTACCAGAAGCTGCTCGACCTGACGCCGGCGACGGATCGCGAACGCTATCTGGCCGGGCGGATGCGCGACCGCATCACGGCGGTGGCCGGCTTTCGCCAGTTGCGCGAGGCGACGGCGGTCGGGCGGTTCAGCGGCCTGTTCTGGACGCCGGCGCTGATCGGTCTGGTGTTGCTCGCGGTGCCGTTCTACGTCTTCAGCCCCACGCGCAACAATCTGATCCTGCTCGCGATCTTCGCGCTCTATTCCGGCGTGATCCTGTACTTCATCTACGCCTTCGCCAACCCCTTCGCCCAGCCCGGCAAGCTGCAGCCGGCGCCGTTCCAGCACCTCCTGCGCGGCGATGTCGGCCGGAGCCTGCCGGCACCGGATGGGTGACCCGCGCTTGCCCGTTACCGTGCCGTCCAGCCGCCGTCGACGAGGATCGTCTGGCCGGTGATCATCGAGGCGGCGTCGGAGGCGAGGAAGACGACGACGCCCGAGACCTCCTTCGGCTCGCCGATCCGGTGCAGCGCGGCGATGCGCTCGAGAACGTCGGCGTGGAAGGCGGGGTCCGACAGTGCCTCGGCCGTGCCGTCGGTGCGGATGAAGGTCGGCGCCACGCAGTTGACGCGGACATTGTGCCGGCCCCATTCGACCGCGAAGCACTTGGTCATGTGGCCGACAGCCGCCTTGCTCAGGCAGTAGATCGCCTCGCCCGGCAGCGCGATCGAGCCGGCCTGCGAGCCCATGTTGATGATCACGCCCGACTTTCGCGCGATCATGTGGCGGCCGGCATGCTGCGACAGGAAGAAGGTCGATTTCACGTTCAGATCGATGGTGAAGTCGAACTCGTCCTCCGGGAAATCCTCGACCGGGCCTTCCGTGCCGCCGCCGGCATTGTTGACCAGGATATCGAGATGGCCGAACTGGGCGATCGCGGTGTCGATGGCGGAACGGGCCTGTCCGAGTTCGAGCACGTTCATCTGC
>JAEWAD010000065.1 GCA_023391905.1 Pseudomonadota bacterium
GCGCAGAACTGATCCTGCACGGCCATACCCACATCGACAGCTTCGAGAGCATCGAGGGGCCGGACGGGCCCGTTCCCGTCATCGGCGTGCCATCGGCCGCCAACGCGCCGGGCGGCCACAAGCCGGCCGGGCGCTACAACCTTTTCAGCATCGAGGGCGAGCCGGGAAACTGGCGCTGCTCGCTGCTCGAGCGTGGCTATGGCGCCCCCGGCACCGGCATCGAGGTGATCCGCGAGCGTCAGGTCGGGTAGGCTTGGCTCGCTCCGCAAGGACGCCTCGGCCGTCCTGTTTCCCAGGCTGAATGCCCAAAACTCGTCCATCATCCTGAGTGTCTGGCCCGTAGTGCGGGGACGCTCTTCTTTCACCTCTCCCTGAGGGAGAGGTGAAAGGCGAGGCGGGCCGAACCGCGAGATGAGATTCGCCTTGCGGGCCGGCAGCTCAGGATGATGGTCGAGTTGGTCGATCAGCCTGGGAGCGACGCAGGGGAGCCCTACCCGCCGACATGCACCCAGGCATAGGCGAGCAGGCCGACGATGCCGATCAGCAGGCCGGCGAGGAAGGCGGCGGCGACCCAGCCGAGATGCGACGCGCGGGGCGGCGCGACAGGCGCAGCCGGCTCGGGCCGGGCCAGCCGGCGCGCGGAGCGGCGATGGTCGCGCGGCGCGTCCTGCTGCGCGGCGCGGCGGATCAGCCAGTCTCCCTCCAGCGCCCGCTCGCGCTCGATCACGCGTTCGGCCACGTAGTGCATGACGCAGTCCGCCATGGCCTCGAGGTCGGTCGTCTCGAGGATCACCGTGCGGCCGAGCCGCGTGTCCTTGAGGAAGCGATAGGTGCGCCGGTCGCGATCCATGGCGACGAAGGCCGTCATATCGATCCAGAAGCGCGGCTGGCTGCCGGTATCGATCGACGCCACGAACTGGTCGTCGCCCTCGGGAACCTCGGCGAAGACGTCGGCGAGTGCATCGGCCAGCATGTCGAGGCGGGCCCGCTCGGCATCGCGCAGGTCGGCGACCACGTCGGCGCGCTCGACCTCCGCCAGGCGGACCTTGCGGATGGCATCGGCGAGATTGCGGACGTTCGACGCAGACCCGCGTTCCGGGGGGCGCCCGCCGCTTGCATCGTTCATCCGTTGACTCCGAACCAGGGCGACGATCTTCTGGACCTTCTAGCAAATCCGGCGCGACGGCGCACCAACCGATCGCCCGAAGGGTAAACCATAGCCTGAGAGGCAGGACATGACCGAGCTCTCCGCCCCCGTCCTCCGCGTCGCCGACGCGGCCAAGGCGTTCGGCCTCGAGATCGCGCTCCGCGTCATGCCCGCCTCGACCCGCACGGCCGAGGAAGCGGCGGCCGCCTGCGAATGCTCGGTCGGCGAGATCGTGAAGTCGCTGGTCTTCCGCGGCGTCGCGAGCGGCCAGGCGATCCTGCTGCTCGTCTCCGGCGCCAACCGGGTCGACGAGAAGAAGGTAGCGGAAACCATCGGCGAGCCGATCGAGCGGCCCGACGCCGCCTTTGTCCGCGCCGCCACCGGCTTCGCCATCGGCGGCATTCCGCCCTTCGCCCACCAGACGCGGCTCGCCTGCTGGATCGACCGCGACCTGATGGGTTTCGAGCGCGTCTTCGCGGCGGCCGGCACGCCCAACGCCATCTTCGCCGTCAGCCCGGCGGCCCTGCGCGACGCCATCGCCGCGCCCGTCATCACCATGGCGTGATCCGGAAAACGCGCCAACGGCTTGAGATCGCCGGAATTTTGTCGATTATCCGCGCCGGGTCGGGACGGTTACGGAGAAATTGGAATGCGATTCGCCTGGATCGCCGGCGTGATGCTCGCGGCCACCGCCGCCTCGTCCGCCAGCGCCGACGTCATCTATCCGCGCGGCCTGGTCCGGGCGCCGGAAACCCTCGATCCGCAGAAGGCCGCCACCTTCAACGAGACGCCGCTGCTCTATGACCTGTTCGAGGGCCTGGTCGGGCTCGACGCCGCGGGCAATCCCGTGCCGGGCGCGGCCGAGAGCTGGACCATCTCGCCGGACGGCCTCGTCTACACCTTCGCCCTGCGCCCCGGTGCGCGCTGGTCGAACGGCGACGTCGTCAAGGCCGCCGATTTCGTCGCCTCGTTCCGCCGCCTGTTCGCGCCGGCGACGGGCGCCACCGAGAATGGCCCGCTGCTGGTGATCAAGAACGCCGCGGCGATCCAGCAGGGCACCGCCGAGGCGGACGCGCTCGGCGTCGCGGCCATCGACGCGAACACGCTCGAGATCACGCTGGAGCGGCCGGTGCCGACGTTCCTGCGCCGGCTGACGCTGCCGGTGGCGCTGCCCGTCAACGTCGCGACGATCAAGAAGCTCGGCGCCGATTTCGGCACCACCGGCAAGATCGTCTCGAACGGCGCCTATCGCCTCGCCGCGATCGACAAGAAGGATGGCTACATCCTGGTCAAGAACGCGCGTTTCCGCGATGCCAAGGCGATGCCGATCGACAGCGTCGTCTACAAGACCTTCGAGAGCCCGGCCGACTGCGTCGAGGCGTTCCGCGCCAAGACCGTGCTCTCCTGCCCCGACGTGCCGACCGACCAGCTCGCGGCGCTGCGCGAGGAATTCGGCCCGGCGCTGCATTTCGCGCCCTATCCCGGCACCTATTACTACGCGTTCAACACGACCAAGAAGCCGTTCGACAACATCGTCGTCCGCCGCGCGCTGGCGATGGCGATCGACCGCGAGGCGCTCGCGGCGTCGGTCTGGTCCGGCGGCATGATCCCGACCGACACGCTGGTGCCGCC
>JAEWAD010000068.1 GCA_023391905.1 Pseudomonadota bacterium
CGTCGGCGAGGACCAGCGCCGCCGCGCCGTCGTTGACGCCGGAAGCGTTGCCGGCGGTGACCGAGCCGTTCGGAAACAGCGGCTTCAGCTTGGCGAGCGCCTCGGCCGAGGTGGCGCGGGGATGTTCGTCCTGGCTGACGACGATCGGATCGCCCTTGCGCTGCGGCACGGTCACCGGCGTGATTTCCAGCGCCAGCCGGCCAATCGCCTGCGCCGCCGCGGCCTTGGCCTGGCTGGACAGCGCCATCGCATCCTGTGCCTCGCGGCTGATGCCATAGTCGTCGGCGACGTTCTGCCCGGTCTGCGGCATGGAATCGACGCCATGGGCCGCCTTCATCGCCGGATTGACGAAGCGCCAGCCGATGGTCGTGTCGTAGACCGCATTGTCGCGCGAGAACGCGCTTTCGGCCTTCGGCATGACGAAGGGCGCGCGGCTCATGCTCTCGACGCCGCCGGCGATCACCAGCCCCGCCTCGCCCGCCGCGATCATTCGCGCCGCCGTCAGCGCCGCGTCCATGCCAGAACCGCAGAGCCGGTTGATGGTCGTGCCCGACACCTCGACCGGTAGCCCCGCCAACAACAACGACATGCGCGCCACGTTGCGGTTGTCCTCGCCGGCCTGGTTGGCGCAGCCGAAGATCACGTCGTCGACCGCCGCCCAGTCGACGCCCGGATTGCGCGCCACCAGCGCCCGCAAGGGCACCGCGCCGAGATCATCCGGCCGCACCGACGACAGGCTGCCGCCATAGCGGCCGATCGGCGTGCGGATGTAGTCGCAGATGAAGACTTCGGTCATCGCTCAAATCTCCGGCACGACCAGATCGCCCACCGCACCGTCCAGGTGCAGTTCGGCGCCGGTCAGGGATTGCAGTTCGTCGAAGGCGAGCCCCGGCAGTTTCTCCCGCAGCACGAAACGGCCGTCCTGCACGTCGATCACCGCCAGGCTGGAATAGATGCGGGTCACGCAGGCGACGCCGGTCAGCGGCAGCGCGCAGCGCTTCACCAGCTTCGGCCTGCCGTCCTTGGTGACGTGATCGGTGATCACCGCCACGCGCTTGGCGCCGTGCACGAGGTCCATCGCGCCGCCGACCGCCGGGACGCCCTTCGGCCCGGTCGACCAGTTGGCGAGATCGCCGGTCTCGGCCACCTCGTAGGCGCCGAGGATCGCCACATCGAGATGCCCGCCCCGCACCATGGCGAAGCTGTCGGCATGGTGGAAGAAGGCCGTACCGGGCTTCACCGTCACCGCCTTCTTGCCGGCGTTGATCAGGTCCCAGTCTTCCTCTCCGGATTCCGGCGCCTCGCCGAAACCGAGAATGCCGTTTTCGGTATGGAAGATCGCCTGGCGGCCGGGCGGCTGGAACTTCGCCACCATCTCGGGAAAGCCGATGCCGAGATTGACATAGGCGCCATCCGCGATGTCCTGCGCCGCGCGCCAGGCCATCCGGGTCGGGGAGAGCTTCACGGTCACGGTGCCACCTGCGGGTAAACGGCCTTGGCGCGGTTGAGATCTTCTTCCTGCAGGGGGCTCGGCACTTCGACCACGCCCTGCACGAAGATGCCCGGCGTCACCACCGCCTCCGGGTCGATCTCGCCCGGCGCGACGATCTCGGAGACCTGGACGATCGTCTTCGCCGCCGCCATGCACATCAGCGGATTGAAGTTCCGCGCCGCCATCCGGTAGCTGAGGTTGCCGAGCGTATCGCCACGATGCGCCTTGACCAGCGCGAAATCGGCCTTCAGCCAGCGCTCCTGCACGTAGGAGCGCCCGTCGAACTCGGCCACCGGCTTGCCATTGGCCAGATCCGTGCCGAAGCTGGTCGGCGTATAGAAGGCCGGGATGCCGGCGCCGCCGGCGCGGATGCGCTCGGCCAGCGTGCCCTGCGGCACCAGTTCCAGCTCGATCTCCCCGGCCAGATACCTCTCGGTGAAGACGACCGGATCGGCGCTGCGGGGGAAGGAACAGATCAGCTTCCGCACCATTCCCTGTTCGATCAGCGCCGCGAGGCCGACATGGCCGTTGCCGGCATTGTTGTTGATGACGGTCAGCCCGGTCGGGTGGCCGGTCGCGACATGGCGGTCGATCAGCGCGTGGATCAGCTCGATCGGCGCGCCGGACCCGCCAAAGCCGCCGATCATCACGGTGGCGCCGTCGGGAATGCCGGCCACGGCCGAGGCCAGGTCCGGAAGGGTCTTGTCCATCCTTTATCCAATCACTTCAGAGCGACGTAGGTTTCCGGGTCCAGGAAGGCGACGCGGATCGCCACATGGGTTCCGGTTGCTGCCGCGAGCATGTCCCGCAGGGCGGCGCCGACGCGTGTCACCGCGTCGCGAGTACGGTCGGGGCGCGGCAGCAGCATCAGCTCGGCATTGACGCGCGGCAGGTCGGCCATCGCCATCACGGGGATGACCGCGAACTGGAAGGCGGACAGATCCGCCTGAAGCTCGCGACGCAGAAGGTCGCGCATCGGCAGCAGCGTTGCCGCCAGGGTCTCCCGGCAATCGGGATAGACCGTCTCGTCGACATAGATCTTGATGTTCGGCATGATCCAACCTTCACGCGGGCGCCAGCACGAAGTCGAAGGGCGAGCGCCATAGTGTCTCGGCCCCCTCCAGCCGCTCGAACGGCGCGACGAGGGTCGTCTTCACGCCGAAGACGGTGTCCGAGTTGAGATAGGCGTCGTCACCGACGAAGGTGTGCGTGACCAGTTTCTGGAAGCCCGGCGCCGTGACGAGGAAGTGCATGTGCGCGGGGCGGAACGGGTGGCGGCCGAGATGGCCCAGCATCTGGCCGACCGGCCCGTCATCCGGGATCGGATAGGACACCGGCTTGATGCCGCGGAAGCTGTAGGCGCCGTCATGGCCGGTGATGAAGCGGCCGCGATTGTTCCATTTCGGCTGGATGCCGGGCTGCTGCACGTCATAGAAGCCCTCGGCATTGTCCGACCAGACATCGACGCAGGCCCCCTCGATCGGGCTGCCGTGCCGGTCGAGGACCTTGCCGATGAACAGGCAGCTGTCGCCCTTGCCGTCGAGCGAGATGTTGTCGCCCATCGCCCGGATCGGCGCATCGGCCACATGGAAGGGGCCGAAGACGGTGTTTTCCGTCACCCCGGCCGGACGGCGATTGTTGATCGCATCGACCAGCATGGAGAAGCCCAGCGTATCCGACAGGAGGATGAACTCCTGCCGCTCGCCCGAGCAGATCTGGCCGGTCCTGGTCAGGAAATCGATGCCGTATTCCCATTCGGCCTGCGTCAGCTCGATCTCCTTGGCGAAGGCGTGCAGGTGCTTCACCAGGCAAGCCATCACCTCGGCCAGCCGCGGATCGATGTCGCGGCCCATGCGGGCGTTGACCGCCTCGACGGAATGTTCCTCGGAAAAGAACTGGGACATGTCAGGGTTCCTTTTGGGCGGTCAGGCCGCCGGGCTCCGACGCACGGAGGCAGGACGGGAATGGGCCGCGGGCGGACGGTGCCGGAGCGGCAGCAGGTCGATCCCGGTGCGGTCGGTGAAGATCCCCCACAGGCCGCGGCGGGCGAACAGCATCACCGCGATGCCGATCAGGCCGAGCACGATCAGGTAGACGGTGCCGTAATCGGCGAGCAGGCGTTGCAGGGCGTAGAAGACGATGACGCCGACGATCGGCCCCGGCAGCGTGCCGATGCCGCCGATCACGGTGATGAAGATGACGAAGGCGGTCCAGTCGATCACCGAGAAGGCCGCGTCCGGCGTGACGCGGGTGATCTGGATGAAGGCGAGCGCGCCGCAGAGGCCGGTGCCGAAGGCCGTCAGGAGAAAGACCAGCGCCTTCAGCCGCAGCGGGTTCACGCCCACCGATCGCGCCGCGTTCTCGTTGTCGCGGATCGCCTGCAGCCCCAGCCCCATGCGCGAGCGCAGGAAGAAGAAGCTCGCCAGCAGCATCGCCACCGCCAGCGACAGCATCAGCCAGTAGGTCAGCGCATCCACCGCCGCGGCGCCCGAGACGCCGAGCCACTCCTTGATCGCGTCGACCCCCAGCATGGCCTTGGTGGTGCCCTTCGGCAGCGACGTGCCGGTGCCGCCGCCGAGCGCCTTCCATTGGCCCATGGCCAGGCGGGCGATGTCGGCCACCACCCAGGTGCCGATGGCGAAATAGGCGCCGTGCAGGCGGAAGGCGAAGAAGGCCATCGGCACGGCGAAGACCGCCGCCGCGACGCCGCCGGCGAGGACGCCGACCAGCGGATCGAGCTTCAGAAGGATGATGACGGCGAACATCGCATAGGCGCCAATGCCGACGAAGGCCTGCTGTCCGACCGAGACGAGCCCGGCGAAACCGGCCAGCATGTTCCAGTTCATGGCGAGAACCAGCAGCGTCAGGATGCTGAACAGGTCCTGCACGATGGCGCGCGGTGCGATGGCGGGCAGCGCATAGAGCGTTGCCAGAGCCAGGACGGCGAGGAGCAGCCCAAGGGAACGGGAGAGGGTCATGTTTCGCGCTCAGTCATTGGCTCGGGGGAACAGGCCGCGCGGCCGCAGCAGCAGCACCAGCACGAAGGCGACGTGACCCGACAGGATCTGCCATTCCGGGTTCACCGCCGCCCCCACCGCCTGGGCGACGCCGATGACGATGCCGCCGGCGAGCGTGCCCCACAGGCTGCCGAGGCCGCCGATGATCACCGCCTCGAAGGCGTAGAGCAGCCGCGCCGGACCGATCGACGGGTCGAAATTCGCCCGCGCGCCGAGGAACAGCGCCGCGATGGTGGCCACGACCATGGCCAGCCCCGTGGCGATGGCGAACACCTTCTGCGGACGGATGCCCATCAGCTGCGCCGTCACCGTGTCGTCCGAGGTGGCGCGGAAGGCCCGCCCGAGCGCCGTCCGGTAGAACAGCTGGTTCAGCCCCCAGATCACCGCCACCGCGGAGGCCAGCGTCAGCACCGGCATCACGCCCAGCGTCACCGGGCCGAGATGCATCGCCTCCGCCTCGATTGACCCGGCCATCAGCTTGCGGCTGTCGGCGGTGAAGCCCTCGAGCAGGGCGTTCTGAATCACCACCGACAGGCCGAAGGTGACCAGCAGCGGCGGCAGGATGTCGGTGCCCAGCACCCGGTTGAGGAGATGGGTCTGCAAGAGCCAGCCGATGCCGAACATCAGCGGCGCGGCGAGCAGGACCGCCAGGAACGGATGCAGCCCCAGCAGGCTGCCGATCGTCAGGATCAGGTAGGCGGCCAGAACGATCAGGTCGCCATGGGCCAGATTGACCAGCCGCATGATGCCGAAGACGAGGCTCAGGCCAGCCGCGAACAGGGCGTAGAGACCGCCCAGCAGGATGCCCTGCGTCAGAGTGTCGACCCAGATCATGCGTGGCTCACTCCGAAATAGGCGTCATGGATGGCCGCGCGCGACAGTTCGTCCGGACGGCCCGAAAGCGTGACGCGCCCTTCCATCATGCAGTAGACGCGGTCGGCCACCTTCAGCGCCTGGCCGATGTCCTGCTCGACCACGATCACCGAGGTGCCGCTCTCCCGGATGCGGGGAAACGAGGCGTAGATCTCCTTGATGACGACCGGAGCCAGGCCGAGACTGAGCTCGTCGCAGAGGAGCACCTGCGGGTTCGACATCAGCGCCCGCCCGATCGCCACCATCTGCTGCTGGCCGCCCGACAGCGCCGTGCCCGGGCTGTTGCGGCGCTCGCGCAGGATGGGAAATACCTCGTAGAGGCGCTCCAGCGTCCAGTAGCCGTTGCCACTGCGGGCATGGGCGCCGATGCGCAGGTTTTCCTCGACGCTCAGGCTCGGGAACAGCCGCCGCCCCTCGGGCACCATGGCGATGCCGCGGGTGAGAATGTCGGGCGCCGCCAGTCGGGTGATCTCGCTGCCGTCGAGCCGGACGGATCCGCCGGTCACCCGGGCGATGCCGGTGATGGCGCGCATCAGCGTGGTCTTGCCGGCGCCGTTGGCGCCGATGATGGCGATCGCCTCGCCCGGATCGAGATGCAGGTTCACCCCGAAGAGCGCCTGAAAGTCGCCGTAGTGGGCCGTGAGGCCCTGAACGTCCAGAAGCGCGCTCATGCCTCGATACCCAGATAGATTTCCTTGACCGCCGGCGCGGCCATCACCTCGGCCGGCGCGCCGATCATCAGCATCTTGCCGAAGTTCAGCACCATCAGCCGCTCGACCACCGAGGTCAGCGCGTGCAGCACGTGCTCGATCCAGATGATCGCGGTGCCTTCGGCATGAATGGCGCGGATGGTGTCGACCAGCTCGACGCATTCGGCGTCGGTCAGTCCGCCCGCGATCTCGTCGAGCAGGATGACGCGGGGGCGCGTCGCCATGGCGCGCGCCAGCTCCAGCCGCTTGCGCTGCAGAAGCGGCAGGCCGCCGGCGACCTTTTCCGCCGCGGCGGCGAGGCCGGTGCGCCGCAGGATGTCCATGCAGAGCCCGGGCGCCTCCGCCCCCGCGACGCCACCGCCGAAGCGCGCGGCGACCAGCAGGTTCTCGTAGACCGTCAGACCACCGAAGGGCTGCGGAATCTGGAACGAGCGGCCGACGCCGCTGGCGCAGCGCTGCATCGGGCTTTCGCCCGTCACGTCGCGGCCGTCGAGCAGGATGCGGCCGGCATCGGGGCGGAAGTTTCCAGTGATCAGGTTGAACAGCGTGGATTTCCCCGCGCCGTTCGGCCCGATGATGCCGAGCGCCTCGCCGGCGGCAAGGTCGAAGCTGACATCGTCAGTGACCTTGAGCGCCCCGAAGGACTTCGACACGGAGTGTAGGGATAGGATCGGCATGGTCCGGAGTCCGGTTGGTTCCCCGGCGCGTGGATGCGCCGGGGAGGTTCGCGTCACGACAGGGTTTCCAGCGTGCCACCCAGCGGGATCTCCGGGGCATTGGCGTTCTCGACGATGACGAGCTCGAACTTGCCGTCGTCCTTCATCCGCCACTGGCCGCCGACGAGCGGCGTCTTCGAGACGTTCTTGCGGGCGAACTCCGGAACGTTGTCGCGACCCCACTGGACCTTGCCGACCACGGTATCGAGATTGGTCGCCGCGATCGCCGCCGCCAGCGCGTCGGCGTCGGTCGGATCGTCGGTGCGCTTGATCGCATCGGCGGCCACCTCGAACAGCGCGTGGACGAAGCCGATCGGCATGGTCCATTGCCGCTTCGCCGCCGCCTCGAAGGCCGCCGACATCTCGGCCGCGCTCTCGCCGGTCAGCGAGGACTTGAACGGGTGGTTGGGCGACCACCAGACCTCGGCGGTCAGGTTGTGGCCGAGCTTGCCAAGCGCCGCGACGGTCTCCGGGAACAGCAGCGCCTTGGCGACCGAGACCAGCTTGGGGTTGAAGCCCTGCTGCTTGGCCTGGGTCCAGAAGGTGGTGAAGTCGGGCGGGATCGGGATGCCCGTCAGGATGTCGCAATCCGCCTGCTTGAAGGCGTTGATCTGCGCGCTGAAATCGTCGGTCAGGTTCTGGAAGCGGCCCGGATCGGTCAGCTCGTAGCCCGCCGCCTTGAGCGCGGGCGGCATGCCGACATCGGAGGCCCAGGCATTGCCGTCGCCGTCGTTCGGCCACAGCGCGCCGACCCGCTTGTTGGTGTCGACCTGCGCCCACATGTTCATGAAGGTCGAGACGTTGTCCTCGAGCCCCCAGAAGAAGTGATAGACGTAGTCGAAGGCCTGCCAGCTCTCCGGATCGGCCGGGTTGCCCTGCTGGC
The DNA here is from genome assembly GCA_023391905.1 of Pseudomonadota bacterium. Lineage (GTDB taxonomy): Bacteria > Pseudomonadota > Alphaproteobacteria > Rhizobiales > Kaistiaceae > Kaistia. The sequence goes on from JAEWAD010000068.1 coordinate 7,692, forward strand.
CGATGAACCAGGGCTGCCACGGCGCCACGGTCGAGATGACGGGGATCTCCTCCTGCTCCGCGATGGTGCAGACGGGGTTCGTGGTCTCCGGGGTCGAGGCGACGAGAAGCAGGTTCACGCCGTCGCGGCTGATCAGCTCCTTCGCCACTTCGGCGGCGCGGTTCGGGTTGGACTGGCTGTCCTTGACCACCACCTCGACATCCAGCCCCAGCGCGGGAGCGGCTTTCAGGAAGCGCTCGACCATGAAGCTATCGGCCGCCGAGAAGGCCGAAAGCGGGCCGGTCTGCGGGCTGACATAGCCGATCTTCAGTTTCTTGGTCTGGGCGTAGGCCGGCAGCGCCAGCCCCGAGGCCGAGAAAGCGGCCATGGCGGCACCGGACTGCAGCAGTCTGCGGCGGGTAATCATCGAACTCCTCCCTCAAGGTTCGTATGGTTCGGGCAAGGCGGCCCTGCGGGCCGACCGACCGGCCACCTCCTCCTCAGGCGGGCCGATCCGTCTGGACCTTGCCGAATGCTAGCCGCGACGATGGCGGGCTTGGTTCGCATGTCCCGGCGATTATATAACTTTCAGGTATATTATCGCCGAGACAGCACTTTACTTTCGTCTCCTGGATGCAAGCCGGCGGATCAGGCGGCCAGCGCCGCGGTCCGCGTCAGGTGCAGCGCGTTCATCACCTTGGCGAAACGGGCCTGCAGCATCTCGGGCGTGCTGGCCGTCACGGCGACGTAGAAATCGGGCCGGATCAGCACGTATTTCGCCTGGATCCGCGACAGCCAGGCGGCGAAGGTGCCATCGACATCGACCACCTCGGCACCGCTGCCGGCCGCCCCGATCCGGACCGGGATGCCATCGAGCACGGCCAGTTGCGCCTGCTGCTCCGGCGTCAGCGCCGCGAGCGGATCCGCGTCATGGCCGATCAGCATCCAGCCCTGCCCCACGACCTGGTCGAAGCGCCCGCGCCGGCCGTCGGATTCGACGAGGCCCTGCACCGACAATTCGCCCGCATGGGCGCTGTCCTCGCACCAGACCCCGCGACCCAGCTGGCAGATGTCGGTCGGCACCGGCTCGCCGCCGCGCGCCGCCAGGTCGGCGATCATCTTGGCGTCGCGCGCCTCGGCCACGGCCTCGTCGGCGATGCAGATGATCTGGCCGAGCTCCTGGCTGAAATTGATGTAGTGCTTGGCGTGCTCGATCCGTTCGCTGGTGTAGCTCGCCAGCGCCTCCAGCCCGAACTTGCCGTCCAGGATGCCGTTCAGCCGCCACGCCATCGCCACGGCATCGCGCACGCCGGCGCACATGCCCTCGCCGGCGAAGGGCGGCATCAGGTGGGCCGCGTCGCCACCGATCAGGCAGCGCCCCTTGTGCCACTGCTTGGCCCAGCGCGCCTGGAAGCGATAGACGGCGCTGCGCTCCAGCTCGGCATTCTCGGGCGTCAGCCCCCAGGGCTCCAGCAGAGCCCAACCACGCTCGGGCTTCTGCAATTCGGCCGCGTTCTCGCCGGGCAGCACCATGAACTCCCAGCGGCGGCGGTTCGGGCCGCCCGGCACCGGGCCGGGGCCGCCGGGGACTACCGTGGTCGGACGGCGCGGATCGCACAATTGCCACTGCGCCGGCTCGCCGTCGCGGCTGGCGACGTAGTCGAACCGCGGGATCATGTCGAGGATCAGCCAGTCGAAGAAATAGCCGCGATCCTCGTTCTCGATGCCGAGGCTTTCGCGGACCAGGCTGTTGGCGCCGTCGGTGCCGGCCAGGAAGCGGGCGCGGATCGTGCGGCGCTCGCCATTTGGCCCGACCTCCTCGGGATTGCGCTGGATCGACAGCGTCACGCCCTCGTCATCCTGCGCCAGGCCGATGCCCTGCCAGCCGCGCAGGATCGTGACCGAAGGCAGCCCGCCGGCGATGTCGAGCAGGCGACGTTCCATCATCGGCTGGTTGAACCAGTAGCGCACCCGCCAGCCGGAGGCCGACTGGCTCTGCCAGTCGACGATCTGCAGGTTCTGGCCGTCGCGGTTTTTCCAGTAATACAGCTCGTCGTGATAGTTGATCGCCGGGTCGTTCTCGGAATCGATGCCGAGCGTGGCGAAGATCCGCGCGATCTCATGGTCATAGGTGACCGCGCGCGGCAGCGGATAATGCGTGGTCCAACGCTCGATCAGCGTGACCCTGCGCCCCTGCTGGCCCAGCAGGATGGCCAGCAGCGTGCCCACCGGCCCCGCGCCGACGATGACGACATCCGAGTCAAAACTATCCATGCCCGTCGAGACGGTCATTGCATCCTCCCTCATGTCCGCGATGGCCCGATGGCCTGCTCGTGCCGCAGCTGCCTCCTCGCAGGACTGCGCACCCCATGGATATGAATGTCACTCAAGAATGAATGATCGTCAAGTTTCTTGAAGATGCCATTTTCCGGGATGGATACGCCATGAATCTCAGACACTTGGCGTTCGGAGCCGAAGGGAACTATCCTGCCGTTCACCCCTGAACGCGATTCGGATTCGAGCATGCCCCGAGCCAAGGAGCCCCCGGCCGCCCCCTCCGACGAAGGCCGCGTCGCACGGCGCCAGCGCCGCAACCGCGATGCGCTGATCGCGGCGGCCCGGGAGGTCATGTCGGAGAAAGGCGTGACGGCGGCGACGATGCTGGAGATCGCCGAGCGCGCCGATGTCGGCGCCGGCACCGTCTACAACTACTTCAAGTCGAAGGACGAGCTGGCGGTCGCCGTGCTCGAGACGCTGATGCACGAGCTGGCGCTGCGGATCGAGAAGGTGACCAACACCTTCGAGGACCCCGCGCAGGTCTATGCCTTCGGTGTCCGCACGGTGCTCGAAACCGCGATCGGCGACGACCGTTGGGCGCAGATGCTGCACCGCTCCGAGGTGATCGCCGACGCCATGTTCCGCATGATCGGGCCGTTCGCCATACGCGACATGCGGCAAGCCTCGCAGGCGGGGCGCTTCTTCGTCGCCAATCCAGAACTGATCTGGCGCCTGACGACGCACGCGATCATCGGCGCCGGTCTCGGCATCACCACCGGCCAGATGCCCGCCAGCATCGCCGAGCAGGTGATCGTGCGGCTGCTCTGCATGACCGGCATCGGCCTGAACGAGGCGGTCGAGCTGGCCGCGCGCCCCCGCCCCGAATTGGCCGACTAGGCTCGCCTCGCGACCGGCTCATCGATCGCATCGATCAGCGGCGATAGACGGCGGGGCCCGCGAGCCCGACCACCAGCAAGCCGACCGCGATGATCGCAAAGCCCGCGCCGATGCTGAGATGCTGCGCGACGAAGCCGATCGCCGCCGGCCCGAGCAGGATGCCGGCATAGCCGAGCGTCGTGATCGCCGCGACGGCCAGGCTCGCCGGCATGCTGGTCTGCCGGCCGGCAGCGGTGAAGAGAACCGGCACGATGTTGGAAGCGCCGAGGCCGACGAACAGGAAGCCGGCGAGCGCGATCCATGCATTCGGCGCGAACACCGCGACCAGGAAACCGGCCGCGCTGAGCAGGCCGCCCGCGAGCATGATCGTCGTGCCGCCGAAGGCCCTGACGATGCGGTCCCCGGTCAACCTTCCGACCGTCATCGCGACGGCGAACATGGTATAGCCGAAGCCGGCCTGGCCGGGATCGACGGACTGGCTGGAGATGAGGAACAGCGCGCTCCAGTCGAGCACGGCCCCTTCGGCGAGAAAGACGATGAAGCAGAGTGCGCCGATGAAGATGACGATGCCGCGCGGCATGACGAAGAGCGGCGTTCCGGCCGCTTCCCGGTTGCCGTAGGGCAGCAGCCCCGAATAGGCGGCGACCACGAGCAGCACGAGCAGCGCGCCGATCAGGACGGTGACAGAGAGGGGCGCCAGTCCGGCGCCGAGCAGCAGGCTCGCCCCGCCCGCCCCGAGCATGCCGCCGAGGCTGAACAGGCCATGGAAGCCGGACATCATGTGCCGGCCGCTGTCCTTTTCGACCATGACGGCCTGGATGTTCATGGCGACGTCGAAGGTGCCGACGCTGCCGCCGAAC
>JAEWAD010000100.1 GCA_023391905.1 Pseudomonadota bacterium
CCCCCGCCCGCCATGTATTACCCCCCGCAAACGCCGGCGAGGGCGGAGCACAGCACCGTCACCCAGAACTTCACCTGGTTGGTCTTGATGCCGGAGAACTGCGCCGCCTTCTGGTTGGAGCCGGTATAGAAGACCTTGCGGAAGGCGGTGGCGCGGCGAAGCAGGAAGTCGAAGACGACGACCACCACCAGGAAGATCAGGATGACATAGGGGATGTTGTGGAAGCTGCCCTGGCCGATCGCCTTGAAGGAGTCCGGCAGCGAGAACAGCGAAAGCGGCGTTCCCTTGGTGATGATCAGGCAGAGGCCGCGCACGATCACCATGGCGGCCAGCGACGTGATGAAGTGGCTCAGCCCAATCACTGTGACGAAGAAGCCCATGATGGCGCCGATCAGCGCGCTGGCCGCGATGCCGACCAGGCTCGCCGTCCAGGGATCGATCCCGGCCAGGAACAGCGCGCCGGAAATCACCATCGAGAAGCAGACGACCGAGCCGACCGAAAGGTCGATGCCGCCGACGATCAGGAGGATCGTCATGCCGACCACGACGATGCCTTCGATCGAGAAGCTCATCATCATGGCGCGCAGGTTGCCCCATGTGAGGAAGTGGGGCGACGCGAAGGTCATGGCGACGCAGAGGGCCAGGATGATGACGATCAATCCGGCTTCGCGCATCGAGGCGAGGCGGGCGAAATTCATGCGACGCGCGCTGCCCGCGTTGAGTTCGGCATGCATGGGGGTCTCTTCCCTAGGCGACATGGGCAGCCTGCTGTTTTGAATTGGAAGGGGCTTTGACGCCGGAGGCGAGGCGCATGATCGCTTCCTCGCCAAGCGCCTCGGCCGCGAGCTCGCCGGCGATCCGGCCCTCGTGCACGACCATCACGCGGTCGCAGAGACCGATCAGTTCCGGCAGTTCCGAGGAAATGACGACGATGCCGACGCCCTTGGCGGCAAGCTGGCGCAGGAGGCGGTGGATCTCGACCTTGGCGCCGACATCGATGCCGCGCGTCGGCTCGTCCATGATGATGACGCGCGGATCGACCGAGAGCTGCTTGGCGATGGCCACCTTCTGCTGGTTGCCGCCGCTCAGCGTCGAGACGGTCGCGCCGATGCCGGACATGCGCACGCCGAGCCGCTTCGTGAGCTCGCTCGCCTGGCGATCCTCCGTCTTGCGGTTGAGCATGCCGAGCGAGGTCACCTTGCTCAGATCAAGGGCCGAGATGTTGGCGGCGATCGACATGTCGAGGAACACGCCGGACCCCTTCCTGTCCTCGGACAGGTAGACGAGACCGGCCTTGACCGCGTCGCTATAGGTGCGGATGCGCCGCGGCTTGCCGTCGATCTCGACCTTGCCGGCGGTCGCCGGGCGAAGGCCGCAAATGGTCTGCGCGATTTCGCTGCGGCCGGCGCCGATCAGGCCGCCGATACCGAGGATCTCGCCGGCGCGAAGCTCGAGGTCGACATTGGCGAAGCAGTCGCTGTCGGACAGTCCCTTGACGGAAAGCAGGGCCCGTCCCGGCGCTGCCGCCAGCTTGTCGGGATAGAGCTGCGTGATCTCGCGACCGACCATCTTGCGCACGACGTCGTCCGGCGAAACCTCGGCGATGCGATCCGTCGCGACATACTGGCCGTCGCGAAACACCGTGACCCGGTCGCAGAGCGAGAAGATCTCGGCCATGCGGTGGCTGATATAGATCACCGAAATGCCGCGCTGCTGCAGCCCACGCACGATGGAAAACAGGCGCTGCGCCTCGCTTTCGGTCAAGGCCGCGGTCGGCTCGTCCAGCATCAGCACTTTGCAGTCGAGCGTCAGCGCCTTGGCGATCTCGACGAGTTGCTGGTTGGAAATGGAGAGGTCGGCGACCTTGGTGCGAACCGGGATGGGGGCGAGCTGGTCCATGACCTTCTGTGCCTCGACATGGAGCTGCTGGAAATTCATCAGCGGCGCGCGGCGGGTATTGATCGCCGCCATGAAGATGTTCTCCGCTACCGTCGCGTCGGGGCAGAGCGCGATTTCCTGATGCACCAGGCCGATGCCGAGGCGCTGGGCCGCGGCGGGCGAGGCGATGGTCACGCGTTCACCATCGAGAAGAATCTCGCCTTCGCTCGGCTGCAGAACGCCGGCGAGGATGTTCATCAGCGTCGACTTGCCGGCGCCGTTCTCGCCGCACAGCGCATGGACCTCGCCACGACGCAGCTCGAACCGGACATCGCTCAGCGCCCTGATCGGGCCGAAGGTCCTGGACACGCCGCGAATTTCGAGAAGGGGCGCCTGGGTCACGCGAGGCTCCTGCGATGCACGGGGAGGGGAAGGGGGCCGCGCCCCCTTCCGGCTTGATGCGTCCGGCGGATCCGCCGGAAGCGGCACGGGTCGAGGCGGCTATTCCTCGATGCCCTTGGTGCCGCGCCGCTGCAGGTACTTGTCCCAGTAGAAGTCGTCGGCGTTCTCGGCCGTGACGATCGAAAAGCCGTTGTCGACGAAGGGCACGCGCATGCCGTTGGCGCCCGACCGCTTGGTGTCGTTCATCGGGTCGATCAGCTCGGGATGCTTGGCCATCCAGAGCAGCATGAAGCCCATATAGCCCTGCATGCCCTGGTTGGGATTGACCGATCCGTAGATCTCGCCGGCCTTGATCATGTCGAGGATCTTGGCGTTGACGTCGGCGAGCATGATCTTGATCTTGCCGCCGCCTTCCTTGGCGGCCTGGGCCGCGCCGATGGCGGAATTCGCTTCCGGCATGAACACGGCGCCGAGGTTGGGATGCGCCTGCGCCAGGCTCAGGACCGCCTGATAGGCCTTGGTCGGATCCTGGTTCGAGGCGGCGCGGCCGACCAGCTTCATGTCCGGCCACTTGGCTTCCATGCGGGCGATGAAGGCGCTGATGCGCTTGTCGTGATTGTCCTGGCCGGGGTTTTCCAGCACGGCATATTCGCCCTTGCCGCCCATCGCCTCGGCGACGGCGTCGGCGGCATAGGTGCCTTCGGCCAGATTGTCCGAGGTGATGAACGAGACGCGCTTGGAATTCGGCGAGTCCGCCGCGAAGGTGACGACGGCCGTGCCTTGCTCGATGGCGCGGTTGATCGGCTCGATGAACGGATCGGAATTCATCGGATGGACCAGAATTCCGGCCGGCTTCTGGGCCAGCGCCTGGTCGAAAGTGGCAATCTGCTTGTTGACGTCGTAGTCCGGCGTGCCGGTGTAGCGCGTCTTGCAGCCGAACTGCTGGCCGGCCTGCTTGAACATTTCATAGACCGGGAACCAGTATTCGACGCCCGAGACCATGACGTTCATGACGTATTCTTCACCCGGTTCGCACTTGAACGGGTTGGCGGTTTCGGCAAGCGACTGGGTCGAAGCCAAACAGGTCGACGCTGTCGCGGCGAATGCGAGCGTTTTCAGAAATTTGCGCAAGTTCCCTCCCTTGGCCGAAGCCATCCACAAAGATTATGGCGAACGCCAAGGCGTTCGATTTCTTGATTGGACTGTCGGATCTTCCTCCCGAAGCCGACGGGTGGAACGTAGCAGGCGCGAAACTTCTGTCAATAATATTCAAGCGATGAAATATATTTCACGCAAGGGCGCGATGTGCGCCTCGGGTCTGCCGGGCGGACGGCGATGGGACGGACGGGCCGGGGAATACCTCGGAATCCGTCTGGGAAGCCCTTCGACGGGTGAGGTCTCGGGCCAGGAGACGAGGCTTTGCCGTGGCGCAGGAGGGCGTAGCTGCCAGACGTTCGGGGAAGGCCGATCCATGGCCCTGGGCCCGCCGGCTTTGGCGGCTCCAGCGGATTCGGCGGCGGGGAAGGAACTATAGACCGCTGCAGAATGGCCAGGGATCGTGGCGTCGGATGCGCTAGTTCGAACCGCTCGCGCTGGACGAACTCACTGGCGCGGTCGGCCTTGAAACAGCAGAGCCGCTCCTCGCCTCCTCCTGTGGGAGAGGTGAGGAGCGGCTCCAGCCGCTAGCCCGCAGGCTTGTTTTTCACGCGAACCAGTATCGACGTCGCGTGAAAGCGCTCTATCCCAGCGCTGATTGCTCCCGGCAGATCCGGTCCACCAGGGCGTCGAACTCGCCCTTGGGAGGACGTTGGGCGGCCAGGCGTTGCTTGAGGTGATGGATCGGCTCGGCCAGGATTTCGTCGAGGCTCTCGGCGCAGTGGAAGTCGCCGACCACGCTCTTGATCTTGGAATTGTCGAAGATCGCCGTCCACGCCTTGTCGCCGGTCAGCGGGCCGATCCATTCCGGATTGTAGCGGACCAGCGTATCGGTCGGGACATGCACGATCCTGGCCTCGACGCCGAGCAGGCGGCCGATCGCCTTCTGGATGTCGTCCCAGATATGGGCGCGGTCATTGGTGATGTGGAAGATCTCGCCGAGCGCCGCCTTGTTGCCGAACAGCCCGACGAAGGGCACCGCGAAATCGACCGATCGGGTTAGCGTCCAGGGCGTATGGCCGTCCCCGGCGACGATCGTCGGTTCGCCGTCCAGCATGCGGCGCGCCATGATATCGCTGTCGCCCATCATGATCGGCAGCCCGGTGCGGACCGTATGGCTGGGGCGCACGATGGTCCAGTTCAGGCCCTCGGCATTCTCCAGCAGCTTTTCGCAGGCGATCTTGGCCTGGCTGTAGGCCCAGTACGGATTGATCGCCGGCGTCTTCTCGGTGATCACATAGTGGCGCGCCGGCTTCTCATAGACGGAGGCCGACGAGATGAAGATGTATTGCCCGCAATGGCCGGTGAAGATCTCGATGTCCCGCGCCACCTGGTCCGGCGTGAAGGCGATGAACTGGCAGACGACATCGAAATTGTGCCGGGCCAGATCGGCATATTCCGGTCCGGCCAGGTCGCCGAGGATCGACGTGACGCCCGAAGGGAGATCGCTCTCCCGCTTGCCGCGATTGTAGACGCTGACGTCGTGCCCCTGCGCCACGGCGCGTTCGACGCAGGGATACGAGATCTGGCCTGTGCCGCCGATGAAGAGAATACTCAGAGTCATCTGGAGAACCTTTCACGGAAACGGAGGATCAAGAGCGCGGAAAATCGGGTGGTCTGGACGGGTAAGCCTTGTTGGTTTGGCGGGGCCGGCGACTGGCGCTTCGCGAGCTTAGTCGACCGGCAGTTCGTTGGTTGCCTTGCGCACGGGGCGGGCGAGGAAGATCAGCAGGGCGACGAAGCCGGCCGCGACCGAGATCGGCAGTGCTTCCGAGCCGAACAGGTCCATCAGCACGCCGATCAGGGTGGAGCCGATCACCGAGCCGGCCGAATAGGCCATGGCGAAGCCCGTCGACACGACGGCCAGCCGCTGGCCGCGAAAATCCTGGCCGATGAGGACGATGCCCAGCGTGTAGAGGCCGGAGACGGTGCCGCCGGCGAGGAAGACGACCGGTTCGAGCAGGAACGTCTGGTTCATCACCAGCGGGAAGGCGAGGGTGCTGATCACCGCGAGGACGGTGCAGCCGATCAGCGTCAGCCGCCGGCCGTGCCGGTCGGCGAACCAGCCCAGCGCCACGATCAGGACCGCCTCGCCGAGGCTGAAGACGGCGACGAGGCGCGAGGCGCCGGCCTCGGTCAGTCCGTAGGCCAGGCCATAGAGCGGCAGCAGGCTCTGCATCGCCGTCTCGCCGATGCCGGTCAGGAAGGCGGCGGCGATCAGGCTTCCGGCGAGCGTCAGCGACATGCGGAGCGTGTGGACGTTGCCGCTTTCCTCGTCGTCCTCGACCTCGCCGACTTCCGAGCGGATCGACAGCGCGACCGCGACACCGATCGCCAGCGGAATCATCGCGACGACGAGCGGCAGGCTGCCGGTCGAGCCGGTGCCGCTGAGCAACAGCGGGCCCATGAACTGGCAGGCCGCGTAGAGCGTGCCGGAAGCGCCGACGATGCGGCCGCGGTTCTTGTCGTCGACGACGCCGTTCAGCCAGATCTCGGTCGTCGTCCACAGCGCCGAGAAGCACGTGCCCATGACGAAGCGGGCCACGAACCAGACGACGATGTCGTCGAAGAGGAGGATGGCGGCGAAGGAGGCGAGCGACAGGGCGAACTGCGCCGCCACGAGCAGGCGCAGGCCCAGCCTGTCGATCAGCCAGGGCACGAACGGGCCGAAGATCAGGATGCCGGCGCCGGCGATCGAGGCGTTGAGGCCGATCAGCCAGGTGGCGATGCCCTTGCTCTCCAGCGCCAGCGAGAAGAACGGGTAGGAATAGCCGAACAGCAGCGCCTCGATGCCGATCAGCAGCAGCACGCCGGCGACGCGCCAGTAGCGGGCGCGCGCCTCGGTCTTTTTCGTGTCGCTGGACGGCATCAGATCTCGCAGAGCGGCTCGGGGCACCAGCAGCGGATGCCCTGGGGCACCAGGTCGAAGGTGCGGTAGTCGGCGGTCAGTTCCTCGCCGGCGGCGATGTCGCGGTCGGCGAACACGTAGAGCTGCTCCTCCACCCGCGTGTTCGGATGGCAGGAATGGTTGAGGAAATCGATGCCGGCCGGCTCCTCCATCGGCAGCAGGCAGAGCAGCTTGCGGCCGATCAGCTTGAGGTGGACGGACTGCCGCCACCAGTAGTCGTCGAGCTCGCTCTGCCGGTCGAGGTCGATCAGCATGGCCTTGCCGTCGAAAAAGCCGAGCAGCGTGTCCTTGGGAATGTCGACCCGGGCATGGATCGTCTGGTGGTCGTCGCTGATCGCGCGGACCTCGATGGCCTCGTCATTGGTGTAGCTCATGCAGTCACTTCCTGAAGTCGAAGGCCGGGATACCGCCGGACTGACCGTCTCGGCTTGCCTGATAGCTCTGTCCGTCGAATAGCGCAGCGAGCCATTTCTCGCAAAGCCGCTGCGCGTAGAGAACGGGCATTTCGTGGTCGTGCGGCTCCTTGGCCAGCTCGGCGAAGACCGGATCGTTGTGGGGCGCCGTCCAGAACTGCCGGTCCTCGGAGAGATGCACGGCGCGCTCGGGCGTTGCCGACACCTTCTGGTAGCCCTGGATCGTGTTGATCGACATCTTCTGCCAGGCGGCGGCGCATTTCTGCAGCAGCCGCGCCAGCTCGCTCCGCTCGCGCACCTCATGCGGCGCGCAATGGAAATGCCGCTCGCACAGGTCGCGCACCAGCATGCCGAAGGCGAAGGCATCGGAAGTGGTGTTGATGGCGAGGAAGGGCGTGCTGAGCGCCGGGTCGTAGAGCGGATCGGCGACCGCGGCGGCATGGGGGCAGAAGGCGACGGGAAAGAACTCGTAGACGGTTGGGATGCCCGTGACCGGGCAGATGACGTCGAACGGGATCGCCACGGTCTCGCTGTTGACGAGGGCGCCGGCGCTGTCGGCATAGCCGGCATCGACCATGATCTGGGCGAGCGCGCGAAGCTCGTCCTCCGAATTGGTAAAGCTCAGCGGCGTCGCGACGATCGCCAGGAAGCCGGTCTTCCGATACTCCTCGACGTCCTGCCGGAAAGCCGTCAGCGCCTCGGCGAACTGGTAGCCGTTGCGCACATGCGCGACGGTATAGCGGCCGAGCTGGAATTCGCGTTTACCGGCCGAGCAGCGAAGATCTGCCTGCAGCCAGTCGTCAAACTCGTTGTTCGACGGTACTTTGGGATGAAATGGGCAGCCGACGGCGACTGATGGCGCCATCCCAGCCGAATCATCATCCGGTGGGAAGTTCATATTGCCCCCGCAACGCTACCCAGACTTGAAGTGGATGTGATTGGTTCGAAATTGAGGGAAAATTCAACGCAAAGTCAACCATATAATAGCTGAGTCTACTGTTCGCCTTCATTCCCACGCTTCCCTCCGCATCGGATGAAGAGGGGTGGCGAACTGCCGATCGTATCGCTGATTCACCGCGGATCCTGCCTGTATCGTCCGTTCACCAATGATCGCTAAAATCGTCGGAAACCGGTTAAGGCCGCATAAAAGGCTGGTGCCTAGGGTAGCGCGTCGAAGAGAAAGAGATGGACACGACGTATGTCTCACCCGATCGCCGGACGTATTACCTTCAATCTTGTGGCCGGCATTGTCGTCACGATCGTGACCGTCATCTCGGGCGTCGCCTGGATGGCCTATCGTCAGAATGATCAGGCCGCCGCGCAAACGCGGACGATGGTGATGGGCGGCGTCGACGCCATGCATACCCGCGTCCAGGGGCTGGCCAACGATTATTCGTGGTGGGAAGAGGCCTATGAGGCCTATGTCCGGGAAGACAAGGCCTGGATCGACGCGAATATCGGCACCGGCATCGTCGACACGCAGATCGCCGATTTCCTGACGATTCTCTCGCCGCAGGGCGAGCTGAAATATGGCTGGTGGACGCCGGAGAGCGCGCCGAGCCCCGAGGCCGTGATGACGCCGGAACTGGTCGAGCGAATCGAGGACCTGATCCGCACCGCGCGGATCGAGAACAACGCCGCCCGTTCCGCCTATATCGAGACGCCGGCTGGTATCCTGCTGTTCGCGGTGTCCCGCATCGCGCCGTTCTCGCGCGCCGAGACCACCGACCCGGCCACGCTCCCGGTGCTGGTGATGGGCTTCTATCTCAGCACGCAGCGCTTGTCGGAACTCGGCCAGACCTTCTTGATCAACGACCTGCGTCTGGAGCGAGAGGACGGCGCGGGCACGTTCGACGACTTCCCCGAGATTATCGACATTTTTGGCAAGGTGATCGGCCGCTTCGTCTGGACGCCGCCGACCCCGGGCTTCGCGGTGCTGCGCAACGTCGTGGCGCCGATCGCCGGCGGCCTGCTGGTATTCTGCCTGATCGCCATGTGGACCGTTCTGCGCGCCCGCCGCCTGGCCCTGTCGCAGGCCCTCAGCGAGCGCCAGGCGGTTACCGCCGCCCGCACCGACAGCCTGACGGGCCTCACCAACCGCTACGGCTTCAACGAGCTCAGCGACAGCGATCAGTTCGGCGACGCCTGTGCCAATGGCGAGGCGGCGATCATCTATCTCGACGTCAACGGCTTCAAGGCGGTCAACGACTCGATCGGCCACCAGGGCGGCGACGAGCTGGTCGGGCTTTTGGCCGAGCGGCTCTCGATGATCCTGCCGCCGGATGCCCGCTTCGCCCGCGTCGGCGGTGACGAGTTCGCCGTGGCGCTGACCGGCAAGACGGCGCCGGCGACCGTCGCCGGCGTCGCCTCGGCGATGGTGCATGCGCTCGACCAGCCCTTCGGCGTCGCCGGCTTCCAGTTCCAGGTGACCGCGGCCGTCGGCTATGCGGTCGCCGACGGCAAGGAGGTGACGCCGCCCGAGCTGCTGCGCCGCGCCGACCTCGCCATGTATCAGGCCAAGAACGCCGCCGAGCGTGACGCCGTGCCTTATCATTCGGGTCTCGAGACCGGCGCGCTGCACAGGAAGCGCCTCGGCATCGCGCTGCGCGGCGCCATCGAGGCGGACGAGTTCTCGGTGGTCTATCAGCCGATCGTCCGGGCGAGCGACCTCGCCGTCGTCTCGGTCGAGGCGCTGGTGCGCTGGGACTCGAAGGAGTTCGGCCGCGTTTCGCCGGCCGACTTCATCCCGGTCGCCGAGGAAACCGGCGCCATCCACGAGATCGGCAAGTTCGTCTTCCAGCGCGCCTGCCAGGACATGATCGAGTGGCCCGGCCTGAAGATGTCGATCAACGTGTCGCCGGCGCAGCTGCGCGATCCGAGCTTCGCCAACGATCTCGGCGCCATCGCCCGCCGCCACGACGTCGTGCCGAACCGCTTCAAGCTGGAGCTGACGGAGGGCCTGCTGGTCCGCAACCCGACCATCGCCAAGCGCAAGCTGGCGCGGCTGAAGTCGATGGGCTTCGGCCTGTCGCTGGACGATTTCGGCACCGGCTTCTCGTCGATCGGCTATCTGCGCCAGTTCCCGTTCGACTGGCTGAAGATCGACAAGTCCTTCATCGCCGAGCTCGGCACCAACCCGACGGCGAACGCGCTGATCCAGTCGATGATCGCGCTCGGCGACGCCATGGACATCGCCGTCGTCGCCGAGGGCATCGAGACGGTCGAGCAGCTGCAGCTGCTGCGCCTGCTGCAGTGCGAGTATGTGCAGGGCTTCCACCTGTCCAAGCCGCTGACGGCGCCCGAGATCACGGCCCTGCTGACGAGCCTCGGCGAGACCCGCCGGCTGTTCCCGGACCTCGCGCCGCCCAAGGCCGATGCGGACCGCCAGATCAATCTGGTCCAGTCCTGAGCGCGGCGGCTGGTTTCCGCACCGGCCGCCTGCGATAGTCGGGAAATGACGATTCACCAGAGCCTGCTCCAGGGAACTCTCTCGGCGGAAGAAGCGCGCCGGATCGCGCTCGCCGCGCAGGGCTTTGGTGGCAGTCGCGCCGAAGCGCCGGCGCAATGGCGCCGGATCGCGCCGGTCGTCGGGCGGATGGGGCTGCTGCAGATCGACTCGGTGAACGTGCTGGTGCGCTCGCACTATCTGCCCGTCTTCAGCCGCATCGGTGCCTATTCCCGCGACGCCCTCGACCAGCGTGCCTTTGCCGGCGGCTCCAGGCGGGCGCTGTTCGAATACTGGGCGCATGAGGCGTCGCTGCTGCCGCTCGAGATGCAGCCGCTGATGCGCTGGCGCATGCGCCGGGCGACCGCCGGAATCGGCATCTATGGCGGTCTCGTCAAGTTCGCGGCCGAGAACCCGGACTACATCCGCGCCGTCATCGACGAGATCGGCCGCCGCGGCCCGTTGCCGGCCGGCGAGCTCGACGATCCCGGCGCGCGCAGCGGCCCCTGGTGGGGCTGGCACAAGGGCAAGACGGCGCTCGAATATCTGTTCTGGACGGGCGAGGTCACGACGAGCCACCGCCGCGGCTTCGAGCGCGTCTATGACCTGACCGAGCGGGCCATTCCCGCGACGATCCTGTCGGCCGCGACGCCGGACGAGGCCGACGCCATCCGCGCCCTGGCGCTGGCCGGCGCGCGCGCCCATGGCGTGGCGACCGAGATCGACATTCGAGACTATTTCCGTCTGCCGGTCGCGGAGACCAAGCAGGCGATCGCCGAGCTGGTCGAGGAGGGCGCCCTCGAACCCGTGACGGTGGAGAACTGGAAGCAGCCGGCCTATCTCGCCGCCGGAGCGACGGTCCCGAAGCGCCTGACGCCGACGGCGCTGCTGTCGCCCTTCGATCCCTTGGTCTGGCACCGGCCGCGCACCGAGCGCATCTTCGACTTCCACTACCGGCTGGAATTCTACACGCCGGAGCCGAAGCGCATCTTCGGCTATTTCGTCATGCCGTTCCTGCATCGGGGCCGGCTGGAGGGGCGGGGCGATCTGAAGGCCGACCGGGCATCAGGTCGGTTGCGCGTTTTCGGCGTCTTCGTCGAGGACGGCGTGCGCCGTGCCGACGACATGCTCGGCGCCCTGGCGGTGGAGCTTCGGCGGCTCGCCGGCTGGCTGCGGCTTTCCGAGATTTCGGTCGAGGCGGACACGCCGGCCGCCACGACGCTGCGGCGCGTCCTGACCTCTGTCGACGGCGATTCCAACTCTAACGACTTCATTCATTCGCCTTTATCGTCTGACTGATTGTATGCCTTCGGGGGATGCAATTTTAGCGGTGTCATGAGTCTCATTCCGCGCTCGACCTTCAGATTCGCGCTCCGTATTGCCCTGCCGGCTCTCCTGATCCTGGCGGGGTCGATCATGTTCATGATCTTCGCCCTCAACGAGATGGCCGGCGAGGTCGACCGGATCGATGCCACGGCGACGGCGGGCTCGGCCGACGCGTCGCTGCAGGCGATGCTGAAGCGCCTGCGCGAGGTCCATGGCGACTATTCCGTTTGGGACGACGCGGCGGTGCGGCTCTACGGCGTCGTCGATCGCGATTTCGCCGATCGCAATTTCCGCGAGTCGACGCGCTCCGCCGTCTTCTTCGATGCCGCCTATCTGGTCGACGAAACCGGCCGGCCGGTCTTTTCCTACCGGCGCGGCGGTGTCGCGCCGCGCGGGCCGCTCGAGGAATTCGGCTCGCCGCTGCAGAGCCTGATGACGGAACTCGTCGATAACTATTCCCAATACGACGCACGCGTCGGCATCATGAAGGACCGTTCGGGCGCGATCGCGGCGGTGGCGGTCGGATCGGTCCTGCCGTCGAGCCGCGATGCCCTGGTTCCGAAGGGGCGGCCGCGCCTGCTGGTGATCTCGCGCACCTTCGACGACGAGATGATCCGGCGGATGGGGAGCGAGTTCACCATCAAGGGAATGGCGCTCAGCTTCGACCCGAATTATGCCGGCAACCGCGTTCTGCTGACCGACCCGCTGGGCAAGGCCATCGGCGCCCTGACCTGGGAGCGCCGCAGCCCGGGGGGCGAGGCCTTCGGCCGGGTCGCGCCGATCGCCTATGTCACGCTCGGGCTGATTGGCCTGACCATCCTGTTTCTGCTCGGCATCGGCTACGTCAATCTGATCGCCGCGCGCCGGCGCGAGCATCAGGCCGTCCACGACGCGCATCACGACAGCCTGACAGGCCTGTCGAACCGGTCGGCGCTGATCAAGGGTCTCGAGGCCGCGGTGCGTCGCGGCAATTCGCAGTCGCTGGCCGTGATCTTCCTGGATCTCGACGGCTTCAAGGAGGTCAACGATTCCTACGGCCACGAGACCGGCGATCACCTGCTGGAGCGGGTTGCCTCCGGCTTCCAGACGATTTGCGGCGATCGTGGCCTGCTCGCCCGCGTCGGCGGCGACGAGTTCGCGCTGGTGCTGGACAGTCGCGAATCCGTCGGCGCGGCCGAGGAAATCGCCAACCGGCTCGTGCAGTATCTCCAGGCGCCGATCACGATCGACGGTCGCGTCCTGACCATCGGCACCAGCGTCGGCATCGCCTTTGCGGATGGCGACGGCATGTCGGCGGAGGAGCTGCTGCGCCGCGCCGACGTGGCGATGTACCAGGCCAAGGAAATGGGCCGCAGCCGCGTCGCGCTCTACGACCAGTCGATCGACGCCGACAAGATCGAGCGGCGGCAGCTGGCCGATGAACTGCGCGCCGCGCTCAAGGCCAACGCGCTGCATATCGTCTATCAGCCGATCTACGACGCCAAGACCATGCGGCCGGCGCTGGTCGAGGCGCTGCTGCGCTGGGACCATCCCGAGCATGGGGCGATCCCGCCCGATCGCTTCGTCTCGGTCGCCGAGGAGATGGGGCTGATGGAGGAGCTGGGCACCTGGGTGCTTCGCCATGCCTGCCGCGACGCCGTCGCGTGGCCGGCCGTGCGGCTCGCGGTCAACGTCTCCGCCGTTCAGTTCCGCAATCCCGGCTTCGACCGGATCCTGGCCTCGATCCTGTCGGAGACGGGGCTGCCGGCGTCACGGCTCGAGGTCGAGCTGACGGAAACCAGCCTGGTCGCCTATCCGGATCGCGCCCAGAACATCGTCGCCATGCTGCGGATGCTCGGCGTGACGGTGGCGCTCGACGATTTCGGCACCGGCTACTCGTCGATCGGCTATCTCCGGCGCTTCGCCTTCAACAAGCTGAAGATCGATCGCTCGCTGGTGAACGGCGTCTCCGTCGATCCCGAGACGCGCAGGCTTTGCGAAGCCACGGTGGCGCTCGGGCTGGCGCTCGACCTCGCCGTCACCGCCGAGGGCCTGGAGACAGCGGCCGATGTGGAGATCATGCGGGCGGCGGGCTGCTCGCATCTCCAGGGCTATTATTTCCATCGGCCGATGACGGCGGTGGCCGTCACCGAGCTTCTTCTGCACGCGGCCACCGCGCGCGACGCGGAGGCGCTGCGGCGGGCCTGACGCCGCGGCTCAGGCCAGCGCCTTCACGGCGGCGGCGATCGCCTTGCCGAGCGTCACCTGCGCATCCGGATCGAAGTGAATGCCGTCAAAGGCGCTGGAGCGGATGTGCTGGCCGGCGTCGAGGAAGGCCGTGCCGTGCTCCTTGGCGATCGCAGCGTAGAGCGTCGCGAAGGCCTGCGATTTGGCGAGGCCGCCCGCCAGCATCGGCGTGTATTCGGGCTTCTCGCCGGTATGGTCGAGCATCGGCGGCGGCGCGACGATCAGGATCTTCGGCACGCCGGCATCGTTGCCCGCCTCCGCCTGCTTGATCACCTTGACCAGCTCGCCGACACCCTTGGCGATGTCCTCGGCCGGCACGTTGAAGCGTGCCTTCAGGTCGTTGGTGCCGAGCATGATGACGACGACGTCGAGCGGGCGATGGCTCCTGAGGCAGGGCAGGAGATAGGTCTTGCCGTTCATGTATTCGCCCTCGACAGGGTCGGAATGAACGGTCGTGCGGCCCGGCAGGCCTTCTTCGATCACGTGCCAGCTGTCGCCGAGCTCCGCCTGGGCGACGCCCGGCCAGCGCTCGTCGCGGCCATAGCGGTCGTCGGGGCGGGGGACGGTGGCCGCGCCCCAGGTATTGGAATCGCCATAGGCGAGAACGGTCTTCATCGAATGCTGCTCCTCCCGGCGATTCGCTTCGCCGCCCCGCGATCAGACATCATGCGAGCCTTATTTCTCAAGCCGGGGGCTTACGGTCTTTGCCGGCATGTCTACGATCACGCCAGGCGACGGATTCTGTCCGGTCGCGAACGATCTGAAATGCCCATGGAGATGAATGAATGCGGAAGCCCGCCGAGACCGATGCGCCGATCCTGCCGGTGATTGCCGAGCGCTGGAGCCCACGCGCCTTCGATCCCGTGAAGACCCTGACCGAGGACGACCTGAAGCCGCTGTTCGAAGCGGCGCGCTGGGCGCCGTCCTCCTCCAACAGCCAGCCCTGGCGCTTCGTCTACGCCTTCCGCGGCGAGGCCTTCTTCGATGCGCTGGTCGATTGCGCCGCCGAAGGCAACCAGCCCTGGGTGCGGCGCTGCTCGGTGCTCGGTTATGCGATCGCCAGGACGCATTCCGACAGCGGCCGCGCGCTCTGGCACAATCGCCACGATACGGGCATCGCGCTCGGCTACCTGCTGCTGCAGGCGACCGCCAATGGCCTCGCCGTGCACCCCTTCGGCGGCTTCGACAGCGACAAGGTGATCGCCGCCGCCCATGTCCCCGAGGGCTTCGAGCCCTGCACCGGCATCGGCATCGGCTTCCCGGGCGATCCGGACATCCTGCCCGAGCGTGACCGCGAGCGCGAAATCGCCGGCCGCACGCGTCGCGCCGTGGCCGATTTCGCCTTCCATGGCGGCTGGCCGGAGGGCTGAGCCGGGGCGGCCTCAGGACTGGGCGGTCGGCCGTCGCGCCGGCCGCCTTCCTCCCGCGCGGATGCCGCTGGTCCGGGTGGCATGACGCAGGGGAGGGTGCCGAAAGACTATAATATTATTCAAATATGTCATCATGTTCGGCGCCGGTGACGGGTGCTTCTTGAAGTAGTGAAGGGTTGTGATTCAGTTTTGAGGTGCGCACCTGGAATGAGTTGACATTCGCTCCGGGGCGGATCCCTAATGAGGCTCAAGACACGCCGGAGGATTTGACTATCCGGCGACGGGGGAGGGCAGCCCGAGGGGCTGTTCCGTCGCTGCGACAACTAAAAATCGCGTGTCTCTGGGAGGAATGAAATGAGTGACGTGCCGTTTCGCGCGACGAGTCGTCGTACGCTCCTGAAATCCCTCATGGCCGGTGTCGGCGCCGTCGCGATCGGCGGCGGCATGGGCCCCGCCTTCGCCGAGGACCGTGTCCTCGTCATCAACACCAACATCGGCGGCGAGGGCCAGCGCAAGCTGATGGCCCAGTTCATCGAGGAGTTCACCAAGGAGACCGGCATCAAGGTCCAGCAGAACGCGATGGACCATGAGGGCTACAAGACCGCGATCCGCAATTTCCTCGTCGCCAATCCGCCGGATGTCTGCCTGTGGTTCTCCGGCGACCGCATGCGCGCCTTCGTCAACCGCGGCCTGTTCGACGACATCTCCGACCTCTGGGCCAAGGAAGGCTGGGCCGACAAGGTCGGCGCGCTGACCACGACCGTGACGGTCGACGGCAAGCAGTACGGCGTGCCGACGGGCGCCAGCTTCTGGGGCATCTGGGCGCGCAAGGAC
Source organism: Pseudomonadota bacterium (assembly GCA_023391905.1). Classification (GTDB taxonomy): domain Bacteria; phylum Pseudomonadota; class Alphaproteobacteria; order Rhizobiales; family Kaistiaceae; genus Kaistia. The sequence continues at coordinate 15,958 of JAEWAD010000100.1, forward strand.
TATCTGGAAAAATACGCCGGCGGCAAGGAACCCCAGACCTGGGACGAGCTGGTCGCCTTCGGCGACAAGATGGTGGCCGACGGCATCTCGCCGTTCGCGATCGGCACCAAGGATCTCTGGCCCACCGCCGCCTGGTTCGACTATCTGAACCTCCGCATCAACGGCTACGACTTCCACATGCAGCTGATGGCGGGCGAGGCTTCCTACGAGGATCCGAAGCTCGACGCCGTCTTCGACAAGTGGCAGGAGCTGATCGACAAGAAGTTCTTCATTCCGAACCACACCTCCTATGACTGGCAGGGCGCCGTGCCGTTCCTGCTGCAGGGCAAGGCGGGCATGTATCTGATGGGCCAGTTCCTGACCCGCAACATCCCGGCCGGCGACCTCGACAACTACACGTACCTGCAGTTCCCGGTGATCGACGCCGCCGTGCCGGTCGCCGAGGAATTCCCGGTCGATTCCATGCACATCCCGTGGGGCGCGAAGAACAAGGACCTGGCGCGCCAGTTCCTGACCTTCTTCTACCAGCCCGAGCGGCTGGCGCTCTGGGTCGAGCCGGAAGGCAACATCCCGACCCGCTCCGACGTGCCGGCGCTGAAGAAGGACTGGCTGCTCGAAAAGGGCCAGGCGATCCTGAAATCGGCGAAATCGGCCTCGCAGTACTACGACCGCGACACCGATCCCGACATGGCGCAGATCGGCATGAACGGCTTCCAGCAGTTCATGGCCGATCCCTCCAGCCGCAAGCAGGTGCAGGCGCGGCTCGAGCAGACGCGCAAGCGCATCTTCAAGAAGGACTGACGCGACAGGCCGGCGCGACAGAGGTCGCGCCGGTCTCCTTCATGTCGGCCGGGTGGGGGACACCTCCCATCGGTCGGCGGTTCGGCAGGCGGACGGCGCATTTCATGGCAGACGTGTTGCGAGCATCGGGCGGACGCAGGGGGGAACTCCGGGCGCCGTCCTCGGCCTGGCGCCGGCATCGGGAATGGATCACGCCGACCCTGCTCCTGGCGCCCGGCCTGATCCTGTTCTTCCTGATCATCGTCATCCCGACGCTGCAGAGCTTCCGCCTGAGCCTCTACGACTGGGACGGGCTGGGCCCGCAGACCTGGGTCGGGCTCGGCAATTACCGCGAGCTGATCTCCGACCCGCAGTTCATCACCAGCCTGCGCAACAACGTCATCTGGCTGGTGCTGTTCATGATCGCGCCGGTCGGCGGGCTTGTTCTGGCGCTGCTGGTCAACCAGAAGATCCGCGGCATCCGCCTCGCCAAGTCGCTGTTCTTCATGCCGCTGGTGCTGGCGCCGGTGACGGTCGGCGTCGTCTATACCTGGTTCTACGACCCGACCTTCGGCATGACGGCGCTGATCTTCCAGGCCTTTGGCGCCACCGCGCCGGCGATCCTGTCCGATCCGCAGCTCGTCACCTTCGGCATCGTCGCCGCCGCGCTCTGGCCGCAGATCGCCTTCTGCATGGTGCTGTTCCTCGCCGGCCTCAACAATCTCGACGAGGACGTGCTCGGCGCCGGCCGGGTCGATGGCGCGCGCGGTTTCCTGATGTTCTGGCACGTCGTGCTGCCGCAATTGCGCGCCGCGAGCTTTATCGCGCTCACCGTGACGGTGATCGGCGCGCTCCGGAGCTTCGACCTGATCGCGATCATGACGCAGGGCGGCCCCTACGGCTCGTCCTCCGTGCTCGCCTACCAGATGTACGAGCAGGCGATCTTCTCCTACCGCATGGGCTATGCGGCGGCGATCGCCACCGTTCTGTTCGCCGTGATGGCGGTGTTCATCACCTGGTACCTGGTGCGCGTCGTCCGCGCCGAGCGGAGCCGCGACCGATGAGCTATCCGCTTCCGATCCAGCAGGCGAAGCCGGCCGCGCGCGCGCTCTATCCGGTCGCCATCATCGTCGTTCTCGCGCTCTGGCTGCTGCCGCTCTTCGCCATCACGCTGACGTCGATCCGCTCGGCCGAAGACCTGATGGTCGGCAATTACTGGGGCTGGCCGAAGAGCTTCAACCTGTTCGAGAACTACCAGGCCGTCTTCACCCAGACGCCGATGGCGCGCTTCTTCCTGAACTCGATCGTCATCACCGTGCCGACCGTGTTCTTCGTCATGATCCTGTCGACCATGATGGGCTTCGTGCTGGCGCGCTATCGCTTCCGCGGCAACATGCTGTTGTTCGCGCTCCTGATCGGCGGCAATTTCATCCCGCATCAGATCCTGATGATCCCGGTGCGCGACTTCATGCTGAAGGTCGGGCTCTACGACACGCCCTATGCGCTGATCCTGTTCCACACCGTGTTCCAGACCGGCTTCGCGACGCTGTTCATGCGCAATTTCATCGCCGAGCTGCCACGCGAGCTGTTCGAGGCGGCCAAGGTCGAAGGCACCTCGCCCTGGCAGGTGCTCTGGCATGTGGTGACGCCGCTGGTGCGGCCGGCGCTGGCGGCGCTGGGCGTGCTGATCTTCACCTTCGTCTGGAACGATTATTTCTGGGCGCTGGTGCTGACCCAGGCCGACACGGTTCGTCCCGTCACCGCCGGCCTCGCCACGCTGCGCGGCCAATACGTCACCGCCTGGAACATCATTTCGGCCGCGACGGTGCTTGTCGCCATCCCGCCGGTCGTGATGTTCTTCCTGATGCAACGCCATTTCGTCGCCGGGCTGACGATGGGCGCGGTCAAGGGCTAGCCGTTCACGATTTCCGTTTCCCCAACCTTCCGCCGGCGACCCGCGCCGGATGATCGACAACGAGAGAGACTGACATGACGACTGAGGGCAACAGCCAGCAAACCGTTCGCTGGGGCATCATCGGGCCGGGCGGCATCGCCAAGGCGTTCCGCGATGGCCTGACGCATTCCAGGACCGGGCGGCTGGTCGCCATCGGCACGCGCAATCCCGCGAAGCCCGGCCTCGCCGAAGATTTCCCCGGCGCCCGCATCCATGACGGCTACCAGGCGCTGCTCGACGATCCCGAGGTCGAGGCCGTCTATATCGCGACGCCGCATCCCGGCCATGCCGAATGGGCGATCAAGGCGGCCGAAGCCGGCAAGCACGTGCTGGTCGAGAAGCCGCTCGGCCTGACCGCCTTCGAGGCCGAGGCGATCTTCCACGCCCACAAGAAGGCCGGCACGTTCGCGGGCGAAGCCTTCATGTACCGCGTCCATCCGCAGACGAAGAAGCTCTACGACCTCGTCGCCAGCGGCGCGATCGGCGAGGTGCGCGCCATCAAGTCGAGCTTCGGCTTCGCCATGCCGAAATTCGACCCCGAGCACCGGCTCTACGCCAACGACCTCGCCGGCGGCGGCATTCTCGACGTCGGCTGCTATCCGGTCTCGATGACGCGGCTGATCGCCGGCGCGGCCGCCGGAAAGCCCTTCCTCGATCCCGTCCAGGTGCAGGGCGCGGCGCATCTCGGCCAGTCCGGCGTCGACGAATGGGCGGCAGCGATCCTGACCTTCCCGAACGAGATCATTGCCGAGGTTTCGTGCAGCGTCTCGCTGGCGCAGGACAACGTGCTGCGCATCCTCGGCACCAAGGGGCGGATCGAGCTCTCCGACTTCTGGTTCGCCACCGGCAAGCAGGGCGGCACCGGCACGATCCGCATCGTGCGGCCGGACGGCAGCAGCGAGGCGATCGAGGTGGTCGAGCCCGGCTGGCTCTATTCCTTCGAGGTCGACGCGGCGGGCGAGGCGATCCGCGCCGGAAAGCAGGAGCTGGCGTCCCCGGGCATGAGCTGGGCCGACACGCTCGGCAATCTCCGCACGCTCGACAAGTGGCGCGCCAATGTCGGTCTCGTCTACGACATCGAGAAGGCGTCGCGGAAGACCGTCACCATCAAGGGCGCGAAGCTCGCGCGCGGCGAAAAGTCGATCCCGAAGCGCCAGATCGCCGGCGTCAACCAGCCGACCTCGGTGGCAGCGCTCGGCTTCGAGTTCTTTCCCGATTTCGCGAGCGCATCGGTGCTGCTCGACGCCTTCCATGAGGCGGGCGGCAATCTGTTCGACACGGCCTATATCTATGCCGGCGGCAAGACCGAGAAGATCCTCGGCGACTGGCTGACCAGCCGGGGCGTGCGCGATGAATCCGTCGTCATCGGCAAGGGCGCGCATTCGCCGCTCGTCTATCCCGACGTCATCGGCAAGCAGCTCACCGAGACGCTCGACCGGCTCAAGACCGACCATGTCGACATCTACTTCATGCATCGCGACAACCCGGACGTGCCGGTCGGCGAGTTCGTCGACGCGATGGATGCCGTGGTGAAGGCCGGCCGGATCCGCGGTCCCTATGGCGGCTCGAACTGGACGCGCGAGCGCATGGACGCGGCGATCGCCTATGCCGAGGCCAACGGCAAGCAGAAGCCGGGCGCGCTTTCCAACAACTTCTCGCTCGCCGAGATGCTCGATCCGATCTGGGCCGGCTGCGTCGCCGCCTCGGACGATCCGTGGAAGGCCTGGCTGAACGAGCGCCAGATCCCGAACTTCGCCTGGTCGAGCCAGGGCCGGGGCTTCTTCACCGACCGCGCCGGCCGCGACAAGCACGACGACGAGGAGATCGTCCGCGTCTGGTATTCGGAGAAGAACTTCGGCCGCCGCGACCGGGCGATCGAGCTGGCGAAGAAGCTCGGCCGCGACCCGATCCACGTCGCGCTCGCCTATGTTCTGGCGCAACCCTTCCCGGTGGTGCCGCTGATCGGCCCGCGCACGCTGGCCGAGCTCGAGGACAGCCTCTCCGCGCTCGACATCAAGCTGACGCCCGAGCAGGTGGCCTGGCTCGACAAGGGCTGAGCGAGACGTCGGACCCACCCTCTCCCGTACGCGGGAGGGGGGAGGCTGCCGAATTGAGGTGCTCGCGTCCTTAGAGGCCACTCTCGAAGAACTCGACCATCATCCTGAGGTGCCCGGCGCAGCCGG
>JAEWAD010000118.1 GCA_023391905.1 Pseudomonadota bacterium
GCGTCGCCGTCTCGTAGGCCGCGCCATAGCGGGGGCCGGGGCCGGCGGCGCCGGGCTGGGCGCCCGGCGGCATGGCGCGCGCCAGGAAGGCGCGCAGGATGCGGCGACGGAAGAGATAGACGATGGCGAGGACGGGGATCAGCACCAGGGCGATCGAGAACGACACCACCAGAGCCGCGAAGACCACGGCGGCGCCGACGACCATCGCTGCGCCAAGCTTCAGCTTGTCCTTCCAGCTGGTCGCGCCACGGGGGCCTGAAATCACGTAGGTCCGGTAGGTCGTCATCATCTCCGCCTGTTCAATCTCGCCGACACCATGTGGGAGCGAGGGATCGATCGTGCAATGCCCGAGCGATCCGCAACGGCAGGATCGTGGGCGAATGCGCCCGGATTTGGGCCGACGCGCAACGATGCATTGCGCGCCGGTATCATTTTGTTTCTGCGCGGCGAAAGCGGCCTCAGGCCGGGATTTCGCTGCCGTCCTGGCTCCAGCGGGTGTGGAACTTGCCGGGCTTGTCGAGGCGGCCATAGGTGTGGGCGCCGAAATAGTCGCGCAGGCCCTGCAGCAGGTTGGCCGGGCCGCGGGCGCGGCGCAGGCCGTCATAATAGGCGATCGACGACGAGAAGGCCGGAACCGGGATGCCCTCGGCGATGGCGAGGCCGACGACCTTGCGCCAGTTCGCCTCGGCCTTGACGACGGCGTCACGGAAATAATCCTGCAGCAGCAGGTTGTCGCCGGCGCCGCCCGTCTCGTAGGCCTCGCGGATGCGGTTCAGGAAGCGGGCGCGGATGATGCAGCCGCCGCGCCAGATCGTGGCGAGGTCGCCGAGCTTCAGGTCCCAGCCGAACTGCTGCGAGGCGACGGCGAGCTGCTCGAAGCCCTGGGCATAGGCGACGATCTTCGACGCGTAGAGCGCGTCGCGGATCGCGTCGATGTCGGCCTGGGTGATCGTGCGCTTGGTCGTGGCGGGATGCGGGAAGCGCTTCTCCGCCTCGGCGCGCTGGGCGCGACGGCCCGAGAGCGCGCGGGCGAACACCGCCTCGGTGATCGAGGTCAGCGGCACGCCGAGATCGAGCGCCGACTGCGCGGTCCAGCGGCCGGTGCCCTTCTGCTCCGCCTCGTCGACGATCGAATCGACCAGCGGCTTGCCCGTGTGGTCGACCTTGCGCAGCACCGCATCGGTGATCTCGATCAGGTACGAGTTGAGCTCGCCCTTGTTCCACTCGGCGAAGATGTCGGCGATGGCGCCGGCTTCGAGGCCATAGACCGTCTTGAACAGGTCATAGGCCTCGGTGATCAGCTGCATGTCGGCATATTCGATGCCGTTGTGCACCATCTTGACGTAGTGGCCGGAGCCCTCGGTGCCGATATAGGTGCAGCAGGGCTCGCCATCGACCTGGGCCGCCATCTTGGTGACGATCGGCTCGATGCGGGAATAGGCCTCGCGCGTGCCGCCCGGCATCATGCTCGGGCCCTCGAGCGCACCTTCCTCGCCGCCCGACACGCCCATGCCGATGAACTTGATGTCCCGGTCCTTGAGGTAGTGGAAGCGGCGGTTGGTGTCGGTATAGAGCGAGTTGCCGCCATCGATGATGATGTCGCCGACCTCGAGATGCGGCAGCAGCTCCTCGATCACGTCGTCGACCGGCTGGCCGGCCTTGACCATGATGATGATGGCGCGCGGCTTGGCGATCGAGGCGACGAACTCCGGAATCGTCTTCGACGGCGTGAAGCGGCCCTCGCCGCCATGCTCGTTGATCAGTTCGTCGGTACGGGCGCCGTTGCGGTTGAACACGGCGACGCCGAAGCCCTTGCGAGCGGCGTTGCGGGCGAGGTTCGCGCCCATCACGGCGAGACCGAGCACGCCAATATCAGCGAGTTGCTGCAATGTGTTTCATCCCTGATGCGTGTGTGTTGTTGACCGTCGCACTGCTTGTTGCTGGCGAGTATGACATCAGCCACGCGGCTTGCGGAAGTAGAACGAGCGCATGACGTATGGACCGTCAGCGGGACGAGGGCAATATGGCGACGCCAAATTGCTACGAACCTCGAACAATCGCGGCGCTTGCATGCCGACCAAATCCCGCCTCTACTGGGCCGGGACAAGCTGCGGAGAACCCCATGCGCCGTCTGATCCTGATCGCCGCGATGATGCTCGCGGGCCTGCCGGCGGCGAAGGCCGCGAATTGCGACAACGCAACCGACCAGGCGACGATGAACGCCTGCGCCGACAAGGCCCTGAAAGCCGCCGACGCCGAACTGAACGCCGTCTACAAGAAGATCACCCACCGCCTCGCGGACGAGCCCGACACCGGCAAGCAGCTGGTCGCCGCGCAGCGCGCCTGGATCGCCTTCCGCGACGCGCAATGCACGTTCGCGAGTTCCGCGGTGAGTGGCGGCAGCGCCTATCCGATGGTCCACGCCATGTGCCTGGACGACCTCACGCGGAGCCGCGTGGCCGATCTCAAGGCCCTCCTCGACTGCGAGGAAGGCGACATGAGCTGCCCGGTGCCGGCCGAGTGACCCGGCCGGCCTGAGGCCACGCGATCAGACGTCGAGATTGACGACGCTGAGGGCGTTGTCCTGGATGAACTCGCGGCGCGGCTCGACCTCGTCGCCCATCAGCTTGGTGAAGAGATCGTCGGCGGCATCCGCCTCCTTGATCTTCACCTGCAGCAGCGAGCGGACGTTCGGATCGAGCGTCGTCTCCCAGAGCTGGCTGGCGTTCATCTCGCCCAGGCCCTTGTAGCGCTGCAGCTGGATGCCCTTGCGGCCCGTGGCGAACACGGCCTCGAGCAGCGAGCGCGGGCCGAAAATGTCGGTCGATACATCGCGGCGGCGCAGCGCCGAAGGCTTGGCGAAGACGTCCTTCATGCGGATGGCGATGCTGTGCAGCTTGCGCGCGTCGGCGGAGTCGATCAGCGCCATGTCGATCGTCTGCACCTCGCGGACGCCGCGCACCTCGCGCTCGAACTGATAGCCGCCCTCGGGCCCGAGGGCGCCGGTCCAGCCGCGCTCCGTCTCGTCGGCGATCCGGTCGAGCCGGGCGGCGATGGCGTGCGCCGCCTCGAGCGCCAGCTCCTTGCTCTCGAGCAGGGCCGGATCGAGGCCGCCGGCGATGGCCGCCTGCTCGACGATGCCGCGATCATAGCGGGTGTGGATGCCGTTCAGGATCTGCGCCACCTGGCGCGCGTCCTGGACCAGATGATCGAGATCGACGCCGGCGCGAACCTCGCCGTCGTCGAGATGCAGCGCCGCCTCGTCGAGGCCCTGCTGGATCAGGTAGTCCTCCAGCGCGCGCTCGTTCTTCAGGTACTGCTCGGAGCGGCCCTTGGTGACCTTGTAGAGCGGCGGCTGGGCGATATAGACGTGGCCGCGCTCGATCAGCTCCGGCATCTGCCGGAAGAAGAAGGTCAGGAGCAGGGTGCGGATATGGGCGCCGTCGACGTCGGCGTCCGTCATGATGATGATCTTGTGGTAGCGCAGCTTTTCCGGCGTGAACTCGTCCTTGCCGATCGAGGTGCCGAGCGCGATGATCAGCATGCCGATCTGCTCGGACGACAGCATCTTGTCGAAGCGCGCCCGCTCGACGTTCAGGATCTTGCCGCGCAGCGGCAGCACGGCCTGGTTCTCGCGGTTGCGGCCCTGCTTGGCGGAGCCACCTGCCGAGTCACCCTCGACGATGAAGATTTCGGACTTGGCCGGATCGCGCTCCTGGCAGTCGGCGAGCTTGCCGGGCAGCGAGGCGATGTCGAGCGCGCCCTTGCGGCGGGTCAGCTCACGCGCCTTGCGGGCCGCCTCGCGCGCGGTCGCGGCCTCGACCACCTTCGAGACGATGATCTTCGATTCCGACGGATGCTCCTCGAACCACTGGCCGAGCATCTCGTTGACGATGTTCTCGACGACCGGCCGGACCTCGGAGGAGACCAGCTTGTCCTTGGTCTGCGACGAGAACTTCGGATCCGGCACCTTGACCGACAGCACCGCCGACAGGCCTTCGCGGCAATCGTCCGCGGAAAGGCTCACCTTCTCGCGCTTCGAGATGCCCTCGCGGTCGGCATAGCCGGTCACCTGGCGCGTCAGCGCACCACGGAAGCCGGCGAGATGGGTGCCGCCATCGCGCTGCGGGATGTTGTTGGTGAAGCAGAGGACGTTCTCGTGGTAGCTGTCGTTCCACCACATCGCGACTTCGACGGTGATGCCGTCGCGCTCGTTCGACATGGTGATCGGCGCCGGCATGAGCGGCTTCTTGGTGCGATCGAGATAGCGCACGAACGCCTCGAGGCCGCCCTCGTAGAGCAGCTCCTCGCGACGCGGCTCGACGCCGCGCTTGTCGCTCAGCACGATGCGGACGCCGGAATTCAGGAAGGCGAGCTCGCGCAGCCTGTGCTCCAGCGTCTCGAAGTCGAAATCGGTCTTGGTGAAGGTCTCGGGCGACGGCAGGAACGTCACCTCGGTGCCGTTGCGGCCGTCCCACTCGCCGATCACCTTCAGCGGCGAGACGGCATTGCCATGCGCGAACTCGATCTCGTGCACCTTGCCGTTGCGCCAGATCTTCAGCTTGAGCCAGCTCGACAGCGCGTTCACGACCGAGACGCCGACGCCGTGCAGGCCGCCGGACACCTTGTAGGAGTTCTGGTCGAACTTACCGCCGGCATGCAGCTGGGTCATGATGACCTCGGCCGCCGAGACGCCCTCCTCGGCATGCAGGTCGGTCGGGATGCCGCGACCATTGTCGCGGACCGTGCAGGAACCGTCCGGATTGAGCGTCACCTCGACCAGGTCGGCATGGCCGGCGAGCGCCTCGTCGACGGCGTTGTCGACGACCTCGTAGACCATGTGATGCAGGCCAGAGCCGTCATCGGTGTCGCCGATATACATGCCCGGCCGCTTGCGGACGGCATCCAAGCCCTTGAGCACCTTGATGGAATCGGCGCCGTAGGCATCAGACGCTTGATCGCGGGCGGTATCGGACATCCAGGCTTCCTTGAAAGCGTCGCGCGCGGGCGCGCGCGAGAACTCGAATCGAATGGCTAATATATTGCTTCGACAGGCGAATTGCACGTGCGAGCAAGCAAGAAAACACGGCGTCACGATGGCGAAAGCCGAGGCGCGGCGCGGGTTTCGGCGCGACGCGGCGATCGGCCGCCACTTGCATCTCGCGCGCCGGGATCGAATGCTGTAACCGACACCCGATCGAGCCCATCCAGGAGTTGCAGACGCTTCGATGCACGCGATCCATGCCTTCCTCGTCAGCTACGGGCTGATCGTCGTCTATCTCGGCGTCATCATCGAAGGCGAGAGCGTGCTGATCGCCGCCGGCTTCCTGGCGCATCAGGGCGTGATGAACCCGTTCGCCGTGTTCCTCGCCGCCTTCGCCGGATCGGTGACCGGCGACCAGATCCTGTTCTATGTCGGCCGCCATTTCGCCGGCAGCCGGCTGGTGCAGCGCCAGGTGTCGCGGCCGCTCTTCGCCAAGGTGCTGGAGCGCATCCACCAGAACGAAGTGCTGTTCATCCTGAGCTTCCGCTTCATCTACGGCGTGCGCACGATCAGCCCGATCGCGCTCGGCATCGCCCGCGTCAGCCCGGCCCTCTATGCCGGGCTCAACCTCATATCCGCCGCCGTCTGGGCGGCCCTGTTCACGGTACTCGGATATGTGTTCGGCCAGACGATCGAGCGCTTCTCGGGCCGGCTGCATGTCGAGCACAAGCTGATCATCGCCGGCGCGCTCTGCCTCGCCGCCCTGGTCGCCTTCGGGCTGGCGCGCGGCTGGTATGCCCGCCGGCAGGCGCGCTCCCCGGTTCAGCCGGGATCGGAGACGCCGCCCTCAGCGTGAGGCGTGCAGCGCCTCGAGGAACGCTTCGCCATAGAGGCCGAGCTTGCGCTCGCCGACGCCCTGGACGCCGCGCATCTCGTCGAGCGTCGACGGCATCGCCTCGGCCATCTCGATCAGCGTGCGGTCCGGGAACACCATGTAGGCGGGAACGCCCTCGTCGCGGGCGATCTCGCGGCGGAGCGCGCGCAGCTGCTCGAACATCGTCGCGGTCGCCGCGTCGAGCCCGTCGGCGCGGTCGCTCTCGCTCTTGCGGCTGCGGCGGGCCGGTGCCTCGCGGATCGAGCGCAGCGCGATCTTCTCGTGGCCGAACAGCACCGCCTCGCCTTCCGGCGTGATGCGGAAGCCGCCATGCTCGGCGCTCGCCTCGGCCAGTGCGCCGGCGGCGAAGAGCTGGCGCACCAGGGTCCGCCAGGCATGGGCGCTGCGGTCGGAGCCGACGCCGAAGGTCTTGATGCGGTCATGGCCCTGGCGCTGCACGGCATCGGTCGCCTCGCCGCGCAGCACGTCGACCAGATGCGACGCGCCATAGCGCTGGCCGGTGCGGACCACGGCGGAAAGCACCTTCTGCGCGTCGATCGTCGCGTCGACCAGCTCGGCGCCGCCCTGGCAGAGGTCGCAATGGCCGCAGCGGCCCATCTGTTCGCCGAAATAGGCGAGCAGCGCCTGGCGCCGGCAGGTCGCCGATTCCGCGAGATCGGTCATCGCCGCGAGCCGCTTCATCTCGACCCGGCGCTGCGCCTCGCTGATCGCCTTCTCGTCGATCTGGCGACGGCGGAAGGCCATGTCGTCGAGGCCGTAGAGGGTCAGCGTGTCGGCCGGCAGTCCATCGCGTCCGGCGCGGCCGATCTCCTGGTAGTACGCCTCGACGCCGCCCGGCATGTCGGCATGGATGACGAAGCGCACGTCCGGCTTGTTGATGCCCATGCCGAAGGCGATGGTCGCCACGACGACGACGCCGTCCTCCTGCAGGAAGATGTCCTGATGCCGGGCCCGGACCTCGGCATCGAGGCCGGCGTGATAGGGCACCGAGCGGATGCCGCGCCCGACCAGCCACTCCGAGAGCTTCTCGGTCTTGTCGCGCGACGAGGCATAGATGATACCGCTGCCGCCCTTGTGGCGGGCGAGGAAGTCGGCGATCTGCGAACGCGGCCGGTCCTTCGGCTCGAAACGGAGATGGATGTTCGGCCGGTCGAACGAGTGGACGACGACGCGCGGCGGCGCGGGAAAGAGCTGGGCGGCGATGTCGTTGCGGGTCGCCTGGTCGGCGGTCGCCGTCAGCGCCACCACCTGGACGCCGCCGAGCGCCTCGCGCACCGAGGCGAGCTGGCGGTATTCGGGGCGGAAATCATGCCCCCATTGCGAGACGCAATGCGCTTCGTCGATCGCCATGCGGCGGACGTCGCAGGCGGCCAGCAGCGAGACGAGCCCGTCGCCGGCGAGGCGTTCTGGCGAGACGAAGAGCAGCGTGATTTCGCCGGCGCGCAGCCGCCGCAGCGTCTCGCGATTGGCCTCGTCGCCATTCATCGAATTCAACGTCGCGGCGGCGACGCCGACATGCTGCATCTGCTGCACCTGGTCGCGCATCAGCGCGATCAGCGGCGAGACGACCAGCGTCAGCCCGCCGTCGACGATCGCCGGCAGCTGGTAGCACATCGACTTGCCCGAGCCGGTCGGCATGACGGCGAGCACGTGCTCGCCGCGCATCACAGCGGCGATGACCTCGTCCTGACCGGGTCGGAAATCGTCGTAGCCGAAGACGGATTTGAGCGCGGCGCGGGCGCGCGATAGCGGCATGGGGTATCCGGGACGTGATTCGTTCTCAGGCGGATGCTAGCGCCTCGGCCGAGGCGAGGCACGCCCGAAAGGCCGGGCGCGTCGATCCGTCAGGGTTCCGCTCAGCGCGTGGCGATCGCCACCGCGGCGCCCGCCATGACGACACTGCTGCCGCGATTGACCATCTTCACCGCCTTCGGGCTCGTGATCAGCCGGCGGGCGCGCAAGGTCACGCCGACGTAGAAGGCGAAGACCAGCCCGACGACCGTCAGCGTGACGGTGGTCAGCTCAAGGAAGGCGAGCGCGTCGATGCGGGTGATGTCGAGGATGGAGGGCAGCAGCGCCAGATAGAACACCATCGTCTTGGGGTTGCCGAGGCAGACGGCGAGGCCGGCGAAGAACAGCTTGACCTGGCTCTCCTTGACCGTGACCGGAGCCAGATCGGGCGCGGCGACTGGCGCCTTTCCACATCTTCCAGGCGATGAAGAGCAGATAGGCGGCGCCGGCATATTTGATCAGCGCGAACACCTCGTGGAAGGTCTGCGCGACGACAGCGAGGCCGAGGACCGCGAGCGTCAGCCAGACGATGTCGCCGATCGCCATGCCGGCGGTGAACGCGATCGCGCCGGGACGGCCGCGACCGAGCACGCGCGCGACGATGGCGGCGATACCGGGCCCCGGCGCGAAGGCGGCGACCGCCAGCGCGGCGGCGAAAAGCGCGAGGCCCGAAATCGACAAACCCGTCATGGTGCGTGTTCCTGAGGGGGCGAGAGCGCGACGCGCCCCGGCGTCACGGTGAAGATCTGCCCCGATTGCGGCAATTCGGCGAAGAGCGCCGGGTCGGCGCCGGTCATGAAGATCTGGCTGCCGAGGCGGTCGAGCGCCTCGAACAGCGCGGCGCGGCGACGCTGGTCGAGATGGGCGGCGATCTCGTCGAGCAGCACGATCGGCGCCAGCCCGCTCATCCGCGCGACGAGGCGGGCATGCGCCAGCACGATGCCGACGAGAAGCGCCTTCTGCTCGCCGGTCGAGGCGCGGCCGGCCGGCACGTCCTTCGGCCCATGGCGCACGACCAGATCGCTCGCCTGCGGGCCGACCAGGGTGCGTCCGGCGGCGCGATCGCGTGCCCGGCCATTGCGCAGCGCGGCGCGGTAGCGATCCTCCGCCTCGACGGCGGGTCCCTCGCCGATCCAGCCCTCGAGGTCGCCCTCCAGCGCCAGCACGGCGAAGGGGAAGGGCGAAGCATCGTCGCGCTCCTCGGCGATCAGTCCGGCAAGCCGCTCGGCCGTCTCCTTGCGCGCGGCGGCGACCGCGACGCCGATCTCGGCGATCTCGGCTTCCAGCCCGTCGAGCCAGGCGCGGTCGGGCGACGGATCCTCGAGCAGGCGATTGCGGCCGCGCACGGCCTTCTCGAAGGCGTTGACGCGGCTGCCATGCGTCGCGTCGACGGCGAGAACCAGCCGGTCGAGGAAGCGGCGGCGATCGCCGGCCGGGCCGGTGAAGAGGCCATCCAGGGCCGGCGTCAGCCAGACGATGCGGAGATATTCGGCGAAGGCGGCCGCCGACGACACGGGGGCGCCGTCGATGCGGCAGCGGCGCGATGGCGGCTGGCCGTCGAGCGTCGTGCCGAGCCGGACCGGGCCGTTGGCGGTATCGAGGTCGACCGCGACGACGAAGCCACCGCCGCCGCCGATCCGCGCCATGTCGGCGAGATCGGCACGGCGCAGGCCGCGGCCGGGCGACAGCAGCGAGATCGCCTCGAGCAAATTGGTCTTGCCGGCGCCGTTCTCGCCCGAAAGCGCGACGAGCCGGCCGGAGACCCGCACGTCGAGGTGCTCATAGGACCGGAAATCCGCCAGCGTCAGCCGCGTGATCCGCGGCTGGCCGACGTCGGACACGAGGGTCACACGCGCATCGGCATCAGAACGTAGAGCGCGTCCTCGTCGCCGTCGTCCTGGATCAAGGTCGGCGAGCCGGGATCGGCCAGCTTGAACAGCGCCGTGCCGGTCTTGAGCTGGCCGGCGATGTCGAGGAGGTAGCGCGAATTGAAGCCGATATCGATGGGATCGGCGTGGTAGTCGACGTCGAGCTCTTCCGTCGCCGAGCCGGAATCCGGGTTGTTGACGGTGAGCGCCAGCCGGCCCTCGGAGGAGAGCGACAGCTTGACGGCGCGGCCGCGCTCGCTGGCGATGGTCGAGACGCGGTCGACGGCGTTCGAGAAGGTGCCGCGATCGACCTTCAGCAGCTTGTCATTGCCCTGCGGAATGACGCGGGCATAGTCCGGGAAAGTGCCGTCGATCAGCTTCGAGGTCAGCACGACGCCGCCGAACGAGACGCGGATCTTGGTCTCGGAAAGCTCGATCGTCGCCGTCTCCTCGGAATTCTCGAGAAGCTTCTGGATCTCGCCGACCGCCTTGCGCGGCACGATGATGCCCGGCATGCCCTCGGATCCGGCCGGCGCGGCGGTCTGCGCCCGGGCCAGGCGATGGCCGTCGGTGGCCACGGCGCGCAGCACGACGCGGCCATCGACCGTCGGCGTGTGCAGGTAGATGCCGTTCAGGTAGTAGCGCGTCTCCTCGGTCGAGATCGCGAACTGGGTGCGGTCGATCAGCGTCTTGAAGGCCGAGGCCGGCAACTCGAAGCGGATCGGGAACTCGCCGGTGGTCAGGTCCGGGAAATCGGTCTCCGGCAGCATCTGCAGCGCGAAGTTCGAGCGGCCGGAGCGGACCGTCAGCGTCTGGCCGTCGGCCGAGGTCTCGAGCGCCACTTCCGAGCCGTCCGGCAACTTGCGGACGATGTCGTAGAGCATGTGCGCCGGCACCGTCGTCGCGCCGGGACGACCGACATCGGCGGCGATCGTCTCGAGAATCTCGAGGTCGAGATCGGTCGCCTTCAGCGTCAGCTCGGAGCCCGTCGCGCGGAGCAGCACGTTGGAGAGGATCGGGATCGTGTTCCGTCGTTCGACCACGCGATGCACGTGGTTGAGGGACTTCAGGAGGTTGGATCGCTCGAGGGTCGCTCTCATGAAACGCAGGAACCTTGACAGAAAAGCCGCGCGGAGAGCGCGGCGCCGACAGAGGCCGGACGCAATGTCCGGTACGGACCGAGGAAAGTGCAGTGTTCCGGGCCGGAACGCAAGGCCCCCAAAGCGATGCAACCAGGGCCAGAGACAGAAAGGCCGGCGGGTTTCCCCGCCGGCCAGGCTGACCGACTATTCGTCGATCATGCGCTTCAGCAATTCGATCTCTTCCGCCAGGTGCTGGTCGCCCTGCATCATCTCCTCGACCTTGCGCACGGCGTGCAGCACCGTGGTGTGGTCGCGACCGCCGAAGCGGCGACCGATCTCCGGCAGCGAGCGCGGCGTCAGCGTCTTCGACAGATACATGGCGATCTGGCGCGGACGGACGATCGTGCGGGTGCGGCGGCTCGACAGCAGATCGGCCTTCGACACGTTGTAGTGGCGCGAGACGACCTTCTGGATGTCCTCGATCTTGACCCGGCGCGGCTCGGCGGCGCCGACGAGATCACGCAGCGTGATCTCGGCCGAGTTCATCGTCACCGGCTGGTTGGTGAACTGCCACTGCGCGACGAGACGGTTCAGCGCGCCTTCCAGGTCGCGGCCGTTCGAGACGACCGACTGGGCGACGTACTCGATCACCGTCTCCGGCACTTCGACGCCGGGGTTCTGCGACTGGGCGATCTGATAGCGGCTCTTCAGGATCTCGCGGCGGAGGTCGAGGTCCGGCGGGGCGATCTCAAAGGCGACGCCACCGCGGAGCCGCGAGCGCACGCGCTCGTCGAGCGTCTCGAGCTCGGCGGCGGGACGGTCGGCCGCCACCACCACCTGCCGCGCGCCGTCGATCAGCGCGTTCAGCATGTGGCAGAACTCCTGCTGCACCGACTTGCCCTGCAGGAACTGCAGGTCGTCGATCAGGAGCAGGTCGATCTCGCGGAGATTCTCCTTGAAGGCAATCGCCGACTGGTTCTTCAGCGCCGCGACGAAGCGGAACATGAAGTGCTCGGCGGTCAGATAGACGACCTTGCGGCTCGGATCGGCGCGACGCGCCGCCTGGGCGACGGCGTGCAGCAGATGCGTCTTGCCGCGGCCGACGCCGGCATGGAGATAAAGCGGGTTGTAGGGCGTCGGACGGCCAGCCGGGGTCTCGGCGACGGCCCGGGCCGCCGCGTAGGCGACGCGGTTGGCACCGCCCTCGCAGAAGGTGTCGAAGGTGAAGCGCGGATCGACCGGCGAGCCGTCACCGTCGACCTCGGCGCGGACGGGAGCCGCGGTGATGACCGGCGCGGCGCTGGCGGCCGGAATGAAGGTCGGCGCGGGGGCTGCCGGCGCGGCGGCCTGCGGCTTCTCGACCTTGGCGGGCGCGCGCGCCCGGACGGCGCCACGGACCACCAGCTCGACGCGACGCAGGCTCTCGACCTCGACCGACCAGAGGCCGAGCAGCTTCTCGATGTAGTGCGCCTGGATCCAGGATTTCAGGAAGCGGGTCGGAACGGACAGGTTCACCGAGGCGCCGTCGGCGCTCTCGAACTCGACGCGGGCGAACCAGCTCGAAAACACGTCCTCGCCCAGCTCGGTCCGCAGGCGCGTCTTCACGCGCTCCCACAGCGCCGCATCCGCACGCCCGCTCATCGGCTGATCCTCATCGACGGCGATCGCCCGCAGGGCAGAAGCCCCCGATCCAAACTCGCCCGACCTGTCGTCCCGCATCTGAGCCCCTCTCGTGTCGATTGGCATCTGGTCATGACTGGACCCATGGCAGTCCCGCGGCTTTCCAGCCATCCACGGAACCGCGATGTCGGCCCTCGTCCAACGGCCCTTCGAAGCCGCCGGAAATGTTGAAGCACCGGTCGAAGCCGGCTTCCGCCAGGGCGTTCGCGGCCGCGAGGCTGCGTGCGCCGGACCGGCAGATGAAATAAAGCGCCGTCTCGCTGCCGACGCCGCGCCGCTCGAGCTCGGCGGCCAGCACTTCGGCGAAGTCGGAATTGACCGCCATCGTCGGATAGCTCTGCCATTCGACGAGCAGCGTCTCCTTGCCGATCGCGCTCAGATCGACAATCCCGACATAGGCCCACTCAGCCCGGGTCCGCACATCGATCAGCATCGACTGCGGTTCACTGGACAAACCTTCCCAAGCCTCATCGGCCGAAACGTCGCCGGCATAGCTGCCGGCAGGCGAACGAGACATAACGCCCCCTCACGCACATGATCGTCGGACCACATGCTATGTAAAACTCAAGTTGATACAGGGTGGTGGAGGTTCTTCCAGAACGCGGAAGCAATCAAAAACGCAAAAGCACTACATATAGAGCAAACTGAATGTCCGCGATTTCAATGCCGTCTCGCCCCTAGACTCTCGAAGGCGAGAAACGCCCGTTTTAATCAACGCCGGCTCACCCCTCCGGCTAACGACAACTAGCGCTGCCGTATCCATGAGGGGGAAAATACACAGCGGGTCGGGGGGTCGCAACGGCGCAAGGCCAAGATTCGCCCTTCCCTGCCGGCCATGTTGTCGCCCCCACCCCTCGCCTCGCCCAGGTGCCCTCGCGAATCCCTTACGAGTCAAAGGGTTCAGAAGGCGGCGCGCGCGACCCGGAATGGTTGCGAAGCGGGCGAAAAATATTCGGCCGTTCCCTCTTGACTCGATCGGAATCCGACCGAGTCGACAAGACAACTGACCACCGCCAGCTAAGCCATTGATATTTAAGCAGAAATAGTGCGAAGCAGGGACGGCGCGACGGGCGCCGGATTCAGCTTCGCGGCATTTCTGAGGCCGGACAGACACTTACCCGCATAACAAAAAAGCCCGGCCTGAGCCGGGCTTTTGTCAATCCCCAGAATCTCTGCTCTCAGGCAGAGATCGCCTTCACGCGGGCGGCAAGGCGCGAGACCTTGCGGGAAGCGGTGTTCTTGTGCAGCACGCCCTTCTGGGCGGCGCGCATCAGCTCGGGCTGGGCGCTCTTGAGCGCCTCGGCGGCGGCGGCGGCGTTGCCCGAAGCGATCGCCTCTTCGACCTTGCGGACGTAGGTGCGCATGCGGCTGCGGCGCGTGCGGTTGACCTCGGCACGGCGAGCAATCTTGCGGGTCGCCTTCTTGGCGGACGGCGTATTGGCCATGAGGGGCCTTCCTGAAAAAGCGGTTCGGTGGACTTCCGTGCCTCAGACCCCAAGGGAAACCCCAAGGAATTCGGGCTAAACGGAAGGGGCGGCCATGACGCCGCCCGGTTCATGGGCGGCTTATAGTCGGACGCTCGCGCGCCGTCAATCACGATCCGCCGGAATCAGCGGTTGCGAAATGCCGGCGGACGCTTGTCGAGAAACGCCGCCATGCCCTCGCGCGCATCCTCGGTCGCGAACAGCGAATGGAACAGCCGGCGCTCGGTGCGGATGCCCTCGGAGAGCGGGCTCTCGAAGGCGCGGTTGACCGCCTCCTTGGCCATCAGCACCGAGGGACGCGACAGGCTGGCGATCTTGCCGGCCGCCGCGACAGCCGTCTCCACGAGTTCCGCCGCCGGCACGACGCGCGAGACGAGGCCGATCCGCTCGGCCTCCGTCGCGTCGATCATCCGCCCGGTCAGCACCATGTCCATGGTCTTCGCCTTGCCGACGGCGCGCGCCAGGCGCTGCGTGCCGCCCGCGCCGGGGATCAGGCCGAGCGTGATTTCCGGCTGGCCGAAGCGCGCGTTGTCAGCGGCGATGACAAGATCGCACATCAGGGCGAGCTCGCAGCCGCCGCCGAGCGCGAAACCGGAAACCGCCGCGATCACCGGCTTGCGGGTCGCCGCCAGGCGCTCCCAGCGGGCGACGAAATCGTCGAGGAACACGTCGACATAGCCGAGCGCCTGCATCTCCTTGATGTCGGCGCCGGCGGCGAAGGCCTTTTCGGAGCCGGTCAGCACGATGGCGCCGATCGCGTCGTCCGCTTCGAAGGCGTCGAGCGCCGCATTGAGATCGGCGATCAGCTGGCGGCTCAGCGCGTTGAGCGCCTTGGGGCGGTTAAGCCGGATGATGCCGACCCCGCCATCCGCCTCGACGATCACGGTCTCGTAGGGCTGGCTCTCAGTCGACATGGCGGGCTCCCGGCTTCAAATCCTCGCCCTCCCCTTGCCGACGCAAATCAGCGGGATGGCTCTGGCGCAGGCCTAGCGGAGGCCGCCCGCGCGTTCAAGCGCCACGACCCGGGACCCCGGCCTCACTTCTGGCAGCGGGCGCAATAGAAGGTGGAGCGTCCCGACTGCACCTTGCGCTCGATCACGCCGGTGCAGCTCAGGTTCGGACAGGGCTCGCCCTCCCGGTCATAGACGCGAAACGAATGCTGGAAATAGCCGAGCTCGCCATTCGCCTGGCGATGATCGCGCAGCGACGAGCCGCCGGCCGCGATCGCCGCGCCGAGCACGTCGCGGATCGCCGTCGCCAGCCGCTCCGCCGCCTTCGCCGTCAGCGTACCGGCCGCGCGCTCGGGCGACAGGCCGGACATGTGCAGCGCCTCGCAGACATAGATATTGCCGAGGCCGGCGACGAGACTCTGGTCGAGCAGCGCCGCCTTCAGCGGCGTCTTCTTCGCCCCGAACAGATCGTGCAGCACCTTGCCGTCAAAGGCGTTACCGACCGGCTCGATGCCGAGGCCGGCGAGATGGCGCGCGGTCGCGATCTCGGCGCGCGGCACCAGATCCATGAAGCCGAAGCGGCGCGGGTCGTTGTAGATGACGCGCTTGTGGTTCGAGAGATGGAAGACGACGTGGTCATGCGCCAGCGCCTTGCCGCGGGGGTGGTGGAATTCGCCCGGCGTCTCGGACTCGGCCAGCGGGCCCTCCTCGATCCGGAACGAGCCGGACATGCCGAGATGCATGATGACGACGGCGCCGTCATCGAGATCGGCGAGCAGATATTTCGCACGCCGTCCGAGCCCCTCGATCCGGCGGCCGGTCAGCCTTTCGGCGAAGCGATCGGGAAAGGGAAAGCGCAGATCGGGCCGGCGCTGCTCCAGCCTTTCGATCACGGCGCCTTCCATGGTGGGGGCTAGGCCCTGGCGGACGGTTTCGACCTCGGGAAGCTCTGGCATTTAGGCTGCGTCAACTCTGCGGGTGTCGGGGCCGTGGCGCATGGAAAGCGCTTCGGCTATCAAGGACTTCGTTTTTCCAGATCGGGCGGCGGCGTTGCCGCCATGCGAATGGCCCCGCAATCCGATCGCTGGCTCGTATGCCTAATATAAGGAGTGGGACGCGATGGCGACCGAAACTCTGAAGCCGACCGATGCTTCCGATGCAGCGCCCGAGACGGGCCGCGCCTCGTTCGGCTTCCGGGACGTCGATGTCGATGCCAAGCAGGGCATGGTCAACGAGGTGTTCCACAAGGTCGCCTCCCGCTACGACCTGATGAACGACTTCATGTCGGCCGGCCTGCACCGCGTCTGGAAGGACGCGATGGTGTCCTGGCTGACGCCGCCGCGCAACCGGCCGTTCGAAGTGCTCGACGTCGCCGGCGGCACCGGCGACATCTCGTTCCGCATCGTCGAGCGTTCGCGTAAGTCCGCCCGCTCGACCGTCTGCGACATCAACGCCTCGATGCTGGAAGTCGGCCGCGAACGCGCGGCGAAGCGCGGCCTCGCCGAGCACGTCACCTTCGTCGAGGGCAATGCCGAGGAGCTGCCCTTCGAGGACAACCGCTTCGACGCCTATACGATCGCCTTCGGCATCCGCAACGTGCCGCGCATCGACCAGGCGCTGAAGGAGGCCTACCGCGTGCTGAAGCCGGGCGGCCGCTTCCTCTGCCTCGAGTTCTCCGACGTCGACGTGCCGGGGCTCGACAAGGTCTACGACTTCTATTCGTTCAACCTGATCCCGGCGATGGGCAAGGTGGTGGCGGGGGATTCCGAGAGCTACCGCTATCTGGTCGAATCGATCCGCCGCTTCCCGCATCAGGAACGCTTTGCCGAGATGATCCGGCAGGCCGGCTTCTCGAAGGTCTCCTATCGCAATCTGACGGGCGGCATCGCCGCCATCCACTCGGGCTGGAAAATCTGACGCAATGGCGCTCGGCATCGCCGCTCTCTTCCGCCTCGCAGCGGCCGGCTTCGTTCTGGCGCGCGAGGGCGCGTTCAGCCTGGTCGACATCGACGACGTGCCGCCGCCGGCCCGCCTCGGCGTGCGGCTCGGCCGCCTGCTGGAGCGCCGCTCGGCCGCCGCCCACGACCGCGGCGAGCGCATCACCGCGGCGCTGAACAAGCTCGGCCCCTCCTATGTGAAGCTCGGCCAGTTCATGGCGACGCGGCCCGATTTCGTCGGCGAGGACGTCGCCGACGCGCTCGGGCGGCTGCGCGACGAGATCGAGCCGTTCGGCGAACAGGCCGCCCGGGTCGTGATCGAGCGCAATCTCGGCAAGCCCGTCGACGCCATCTTCCCGCAATTCTCGCCACCGATCGCCGCCGCCTCGATCGCCCAGGTGCACAAGGCCGAGGTGATCGAAGCCGACGGCACGACCCGCGCCGTCGCGGTCAAGGTGCTGCGGCCGGGCGTCCGCACGCGCTTCCATCGCGACCTCGAGACCTTCTATGCCGGCGCCAACCTGGTCGAGCGGCTCGATCCCGCCATGAAGCGGCTGAAGCCGATCGCCGTCGTCGACACGCTGGCGCGCTCGGTCTCGATGGAAATGGATCTGCGCCTCGAAGCGGCAGCGCTCTCCGAGATGGCCGAACGCACCCAGGGCGACCCCGGATTCCGCGTGCCGAAAGTCGACTGGGCGCGGACGGCGCGCGACGTGCTGACGCTTGAATGGATCGACGGCGTCAAGCTCTCCGACCCGGCCGGCATCGCGGCGGCGGGGCATGATCTGAAGGAAGTCGCCCGGCGGCTGATGCAGGCCTTCCTGCGCCATGCCATGCGCGACGGCTTCTTCCATGCCGACATGCACCAGGGCAATCTCTTCGTCGACGCGGCCGGCGACGTCGTCGCCGTCGATTTCGGCATCATGGGCCGGCTCGGCCGGGCCGAGCGACGTTTCCTCGCCGAAATCCTCTACGGCTTCATCCGCCGCGACTATCTGCGCATCGCCGAGGTGCACATGGAGGCCGGCTATGTCCCGGCCCGCCACGCCCCGGAGGATTTCGCCCAGGCGCTGCGCGCCATCGGCGAGCCGATCCACGGCCAGCCGGCCAGCGACATCTCGATGGCGAACCTTTTGACGCTTCTCTTCGAAGTGACCGAGCTGTTCGACATGCAGACGCGGCCGGAGCTTCTGATGCTGCAGAAGACCATGGTCGTCGTCGAGGGCGTCGCCCGCTCGCTCGACCCGGAATTCGACATGTGGCAGGCGTCCGAGCCGGTGGTGCGCGAGTGGATCGAGCGCAATCTCGGTCCTGTCGGCAAGATCGAGGAGGCGGCGACCGGCCTCGGCGAGATCGCCCACGCCGTGACGCGGCTGCCCGTCATGCTGCAGCATGGCGCCCGCATCGCGCAGCAGATGAGCGACGCCACCCGCGACGGCCTGACCCTCTCGCCGGAAACGGTCGAGGCGATCGGCCGGGCCGAGGGACGCGGCAATCGCTGGCTGACGATCGGCGTCTGGCTGGCGGTGATCCTGCTCGCGATCAATGCGTTGAGCTGACGCGGCGCCGCCGCGCGACGAGGAACGGGGAGAGGAAGCATGGCGGATTTCGGCGCGACACTGGTGCAGAAGCGCATCCTCCTCGTCATCGCCGGCGGCATCGCCGCCTATAAGAGCCTCGACCTGATCCGTCGCCTGAAGGAGCGCGGCGCCACCGTGCGCGTCGTGATGACGAAGGGCGCGACCGAGTTCGTCACGCCGCTGGCGGCCGGCGCCTTGGCCGGCGGCACCGTCTACACCGAGCTGTTCGACCGCGAGGCGGAGCAGGATGTCGGCCATATCCGGCTCGCGCGCGAGGCCGACCTCATCGTCGTCGCGCCGGCCACCGCCGATCTGATGGCGAAGATGGCGGGCGGCCATGCCGACGACCTCGCCAGCGCCGTTCTGCTCGCGACCAATTTGCCCGTCCTCGTCGCCCCGGCGATGAACCCGGCCATGTGGGCGCATCCGGCGACGCAGCGCAACGTCGCCCGGCTCGCCGCCGACGGCATCGGCTTCGTCGGCCCCGAGCGCGGCGAGATGGCCGAGAGCGGCGAGGCCGGCACCGGCCGGATGAGCGAACCACTCGCCATCGTCGCCGCCGTCGAGGCCCTTCTCGACGCCGGGAACGAGGCGGCCGGCGACGTGGGCGCCAGCCGCAAGCCATTGGCCGGCAAGCATGTTTTGATCACCGCCGGGCCGACGCACGAGCCGATCGACCCCGTCCGCTACATCGCCAACCGCTCCTCCGGCAAGCAGGGTTTCGCCATCGCCGCCGCCGCAGCCGCCGCCGGCGCCCGCGTGACGCTGGTCGCCGGGCCGGTCGGGCTCGCCGATCCCGAAGGCGTCTCGGTCCGCCGGGTCGAGACGGCGCGCGACATGCTGGCCGCCGTCGAGATCGCGCTGCCGGCCGACATCGCCGTCTTCGCCGCCGCCGTCGCCGACTGGCGGCCGGCGCATGAGGCGGCGTCGAAATTGAAGAAGGACGGCAGCGGCGTGGTGCCGCCGCTCCATGTCACCGAGAACCCGGACATCCTTTCGACCATCGCCCACCGCACGGACGGCCGGCCCGGCCTCGTCGTCGGCTTCGCAGCCGAGACGGACGATGTGCTTGAAAACGCGAAGAAAAAGCTCGGCCCAAGGGCGCAGACGTGATCGTCGCCAACGACGTCTCGCCCGAGACCGGCGTGATGGGCGGCAGCGCCAACACGGTGCATCTCGTCACCGCCGCCGGCATCGAGAGCTGGCCCGAGCTGCCGAAGGACGCGGTGGCGCGCCGCCTCGTCGACTGGATCGTCGGCCGCCTCGACAAGACCTCCTGACGGGGAAGGACGGGGCCATCCGTACGCTCGCGACGCTCTTCCGGTGGCTCGGCCGCCTGCTGCTCTGGCTCGCCATCCTGCTCAGCGCGGTGG
Source organism: Pseudomonadota bacterium (assembly GCA_023391905.1). Classification (GTDB taxonomy): domain Bacteria; phylum Pseudomonadota; class Alphaproteobacteria; order Rhizobiales; family Kaistiaceae; genus Kaistia. The sequence continues at coordinate 19,625 of JAEWAD010000118.1, forward strand.
TGGTCGGCCTCGCCTTCTGGTACCAGCTGCCACTGCCGGAGCTGGCGAAGAAGATCGCCATCGGCGGCTGGGCGGTCTTCGCCCTCGGCGTGCTTTTCCTCGACATATCAAGGCGTTCGTGGATTGCTCGCGGCGCCTATCTGCTGGCGCTCGTCGCCGTCGGCTTGTGGTGGGCGTCGATCAAACCCAGCTTCGACCATGAATGGGCTCCCGACGTCGAGCACATCGTCACCGGCACCCGCGACGGCGACATTGTCACGCTGACGAATGTCCGCAATTTCGACTGGGTCAGCGAGACCGAGTTCACGCCGCGCTGGGAAACGCGCCGCTACGACCTCTCCAAGGTCGAGACGGTCGACCTGTTCCTGTCCTACTGGTCGAGCCCGGCGATCGCCCACACGCTCGTCTCGTTCGGCTTCGAGGGTGGCGATCACGTTGTTTTCTCAGCGGAAATCCGCAAGGAGAAGGGCGAGAGCTTCTCCTCGATCGGCGGTTTCTTCAAGGAATTCGACCTGGCGCTGATCGCCGCCGACGAGCGCGACATCGTCCGCCTCCGCACCAACGCCCGCGGCGAGGACGTCTACCGCTATCCGATCCGGATGCCGAAGGCGGGCATGCAGGAACTGTTCTGGTCCTATGTCGAGACCGGCAACCGGCTTGCGACCGTGCCCACCTTCTACAACACCGTCACCACCAACTGCACGACGGTGGTGTTCCGCCTGCTCAGGGCGCTGGAGCCCGCGCTGCCCTTCGACTACCGCATCCTGCTGTCGGGCTATCTGCCGAGCTACATCTACCAGAACCAGGGTTTCGAGACCGGCTTGAGCGAGGCGGAGTTCCGCCGGCGCGCCGCGATCAGCGCGCTCGGCATCGCCGCCGGCGACAGCCCCGATTTCTCGACCGCCATCCGCGCCGAGGGCACGCTGCCGCGTTAGCCTTCCGGTAACACTTCGTTAAGCATGAGGACCGTGCCGTGCCGCACCAGCCGACCATCGAACTGAAGGTGCTCGACCCGCGCCTCGCAACGTGGGGCCTGCCCGCCTATCAGAGCGACATGGCGGCGGCGATCGACCTGCGCGCCGCGATCGACGCGCCGCTCCAGATCGAGGCCGGTTCGCCCGCCGTGCTGGTGCCGAGCGGGCTTGCGCTGTTCATTCGCGACCCGTTCGTGGCGGCGATGATCCTTCCCCGCTCCGGCCTCGGCCACAAGACGGGCCTGGTGCTCGGCAATTCGACCGGCCTGATCGACGCCGACTATCTCGGGCCGATCCTGGTCAGCGTCTGGAACCGCAATGCCGCCGGCACGCCGCCGATCGAAATCCAGCCCGGCGACCGCATTGCCCAGATGGTGTTCGTGCCGGTGGTCAGGCCGCGTTTCGACGTGGTGACGGAATTCTCGGCCGAGACGGCGCGCGGCGCCGGCGGCTTCGGCTCGACGGGCGGCAAGTAGGCATTTAGGCTTCGCGCAAAAGGCGCCGGACGAAACAGGGAGATGCGGCATGGCTGACGGATCAGAACAGGCGGGCAAGCGCGGGCGCGGCAAGATCTACGCCTCGATCACCGACACGGTCGGCGACACGCCGATCGTCCGGCTCGACCGGCTGGCGAAGCTGAAGGGAATCGACGCCAACCTCCTGGCCAAGCTCGAATTCTTCAACCCGATCGCCAGCGTCAAGGACCGCATCGGCGTCGCCATGGTCGACGCGCTCGAGGCCGAGGGCAAGATCGTCCCCGGCAAGACGACGCTGATCGAGCCGACCTCCGGCAATACCGGCATCGCGCTCGCCTTCGTCGCCGCGGCGCGCGGCTACCGGCTGATCCTCGTCATGCCGGAGACGATGTCGATCGAGCGGCGCAAGATGCTGCGCCTGCTCGGCGCCGAGCTGGTGCTGACCGAAGGCGCCAAGGGCATGAAGGGCGCGATCGCCCGCGCCGAGGAGCTGAAGGCCGAGATCGGCGACGCGATCATCCCGCAGCAGTTCCAGAACCCGGCCAACCCCGCGATCCACCGCGAGACGACGGCCGAGGAGATCTGGAACGACACGGATGGCGGCATCGACATCCTGGTGTCCGGCATCGGCACCGGCGGCACCATCACCGGCGTCGGCCAGGTGCTGAAGCCGCGCAAGCCCTCGCTGAAGGTGATTGCGGTCGAGCCGGCCGAGAGCCCGGTGCTCTCCGGCGGCGCGCCGGGGCCGCACAAGATCCAGGGCATCGGCGCCGGCTTCGTGCCCGGCGTGCTCGATACCTCGATCTATGACGAGGTGGTGCAGGTCGCGAGCGCCACGGCGCTGGAGACGGCGCGGCTCGTCGCCAAGGTCGAGGGCATCCCGGTCGGCATCTCGTCGGGAGCCGCGATCGCCGCCGCGCTCGAGGTCGCCGCGCGGCCGGAAAGCGCCGGCAAGACGATCGTCATCATCATCCCGTCCTTCGCCGAGCGCTATCTGTCGACGGCGCTGTTCGAGGGCCTCGAATAGACGCTGCAATCGAGCGACGGCCGCTGTTCGCCCGTGACGCTGTGCGTCTGGACGAGCAGCGGCCGCACCTCGATGCTGCCGAACCGCGCCATCGGGCAGGCGCCGGCGATCGCCACCGCCGCCGCCATGTCGTCCGCCTCGACGATCAGGAAGCCGCCGAGGAACTCCTTCGCCTCGGTGAAGGGGCCGTCGGTGACGGTGGTGCGCCCGCCGCGCGTGCGGACGATCGCCGCGTTCCCAGGCGGCTCGAGCGGTCGCGCCAGGATCAGCTGGCCGCTCCGGCGCAGCTCCCAGTCATGCGCGATGGTCTCGTCGGTGAGCCGCGCTTGCTCTTCCTTCGACAGCGCGGCCATGGCCGCGCCGTCGACATGCACCAGACAGGCATATTGCATCGGAAAACTCCCTGAACGGGGACGATGGCCTCAGCGGTATTCGAGGCTCGGATACCAGTCGGTGCCGCGACCTTCCGGCGTCATGTCGAGCATGGTCCAGAGCGGCATCGTATCCGGGGCGCCGCGCGGGTCCTGGCCGGGATCGGCCGTCTCGAAACCCATCTCGGCGGCCCAGAAGTGGCGGATCGTGCCGTCGCGGCGGGTGAAGACGTTGAGGCCGGGGCTGTCGCCATCCTGGGGATCGACATAATCGCGCGTGTAGTCGCCGGAAACGTCGGAGAAGAGCCTCAACGCCTTCCAGCCGCGCTCCTGCTTGAAGGCGACGAGCTTTTCGATCGGCGAGCGCGCGATCATCACGAAGGCGGCGCGCTGGCCGATATCCTCGGCCTCGCCGTCCCAGGCGCTCATCTGCGAGGTGCACATCGGGCACGGCCGCTGGCGCTGCGGACCATACATGTAGCTGTAGGCGATGAGGGTCTGCTTGTCGCCGAAGAGATCGGCGAGCGAGGCCGGACCGTTCTCGCCGACGAAGCGATAGTCCTTGGCCACCGGGCCGCCCGGCGGCAGCGCGCGGCGCTGCGCGGCGACCGCTTCGATATGGCGGCGCAGCTCGATCTCGGCGGCGAGCAGCTCGGTGCGCGCCTTGCGATAGGCGTCGCTCTCGTTCGGCATCCGCGCCCGGTTGCGGGCGGCGAGCTCCGCCGCCGGAACCAGATCCGGCGACGTCATCTGATCATGGGCCATGGTCTTCTCCCTTCGCTCGGTCCTCGACGACGCGGCGAAAACGCCGCGTCGCCCTGCCTCA
>JAEWAD010000138.1 GCA_023391905.1 Pseudomonadota bacterium
ATGGCGCGCCCCCTTGCGCCCGTCCCGGCGGCGCGGACTCGAGGAACAGGTCGTAGCGGCGCACGACCTGCGGCAGCGAATAGAATTCGTCGACACGGCGCCGCGCTGCGGCGGACAGGCCGACATAGGCGTGGAAGCCGATGTCCAGCATGTGGCACATGCCGTCGGCGAGCGCGTCGGTATCGCCGGGCGGGACGATGAGGCCGGTATCGCCGACGACGACCGCCGCCTCTCCGACATCGGTCGTGACGACGGGGCGGCCATAGCTCATCGCCTCGGCGACGACATTGGGAAACCCCTCTGTCCGCGAGGACAGCACCAGGACGTCGATGCTGCGGTAGAAGCTGTCCATGTCGGTGGTCTCGCCCCGCAGCGTGATGGCGGAATCGGGCAGGCCCGACTCGGCGATCATGTTGCGGACGATCGCGTTGTCGGCGCTGAGCCCCGCGCCGACGGCCAGGAAGCGGCTGGCGGGATGGCGCTGCCGGACCAAGGCCGCTGCCCGAAAGAAGTTGGCATGGTCCTTCTGCCGGTGCAGGCGCGCGGCGATGCCGAATACCTGCGGTGTCCGGCAGACGGGCTGCTCGGCGACCCGATCGAAGCCGTTCGGGATCACGGCGACATTCTCGTTGCGAAACCCGTATTCGCGATGGAGCGTCATCGCGCGGGCGGAGTTGAAGATGATGCCTTCCGGCATGCCGGAGAGCCGCCGCGCCAGACGGAGCGCCAGACGCGTGTTCCAGGACAGCGCCGCCGGGTCGTCGAGCGACTGGCGGACGTTCCAGAACACCGGCACCTGGCGTCCCGACAACTTGGCCGCCAGCGCTCCGGCGATCATCGCATGATACATCCAGCACAGCACCACGCGCGGGCGCTCGCGCGCGATGAGGCGCGCCAGACGCGCGATCGCCGGCACGGTATCCGCCATGGAGCGGGCATGCAGGGGCTCGAAACGGACGCCTTCCCCCGCGGCGCGCCGGTGGTCGTCGGATATGTCGACAAGGGAGGCGACAAGAGCGGGTTCGCTTGACGCGCGGAGCAACCGCGACAGCATGGCTTCCGCCCCTGCGTTCGCCGAGTAGTTGGTAATGACATGCATTATCATCCTACCGACTGCTCCCGCTCTCGCTGTGTACTGACGCTGCAAGCAAGCATCAGCGGAAAAAGATCGACTGCGATCGTCACGTGATCAAATTTTAGTACAAATCTTGAACTATTCTGAGAGAAGCAGCGCAATTGCTCGTTGATGTGGGGGCCTCTCCTGGAACGACTGCCTACCCAGCGATTCCATCGACGAGATCAACTACAAACATCGAAAGTATATCTGAAAACTATTCTTCGACGGATGCAGTAGCATAATCCGCACAGCACGTCCTGTGGGAGGATTAAAAGCCTGACAGGCCGCACCGCGCCGCCTGACAAAGCAAATTCGGCCTTCTCAACTTATAGTTCCCGGCAACAGGCGCCCGCAATTTGGGCGCTGGGTCTCCGGCGAGCGGCCGTTTCGGCCTGCGTCGGTCAAGTCGGGGAAGCCCCTGCGAACCGCGTTCGGCCCGTCTCGCCTGGCCGGGCACGGGGTCCGCGGCCGTGTCCGCACCACCCGAGACTGCAGCGCCCGATCCGCGAACAACCGACGATTTGCGTAACGTAAGTCACATCTCTTGCGCAAATCGTGAGTTACGATGCCATCGACGTACCGTTAAAACCTACTAGATAGACGGAATCCACGGGGTCGAACCACATCGTTCCAACATGAGGATGACTCCGACAATTATGAACATACGCGGGCATGGCAAATAAGTCGCTCACGTATGGTTGAAATGATCCTTCTTTGACTGGAAAAATATCCATGCTATCTCAATTGCCAGCGACGAGCCGTCACCGATCGATGAACGTGTGTCTGGCGCATTCGGGGTTTTCCCGGCGCCTTTCAGGCGGGCATTTTCACCTATCGACCGAGGTGACTCCGGCATTCGCAAGGGGTTTGCACCATGATATTGTCCCCCCAAACTGAAATTGACGACGACACGTCAATACTGACTTTTGTTTCGCCATTTACTGATCATTTCTTGGTCAACTCGCCCCTGGCGACGGCAGACGGCAGCATCACCAGCCCTTTTGCCGCCGACATGCCGCCGCTTTCGCCGACAGAGCCGGAGGCCGCGACTTCCCCGCGCCGGTGCAGCGGGCCGCGCAGCCTGGCCTTGCGCGCCCTGCGGGCGTCGAGCCTGCGGCATCGGCATAAGGCCCTGGCCGCGGGGGCAATCGCCGACCGGGAGCGCCACCGCCTGTCCCGCGACATCCACGACGTATCGGGCCAGTACATCGTCTCGATGCTGTTTCAACTGAGCGCGATCGAGCACCGCCAGGCGGATCCAACGCTGCTGCCGGCGCTGGCCGAACTCCGTGCCACGCTGACGCATTTCAGCGAGGACCTGCACGGCCTGGCAAAGGGCGCGCGGCGCGGCGTGCCGTGTGGCGCTCATCTCGCCACGGCCCTCGCCGATCTCGTCAGCCTCTGGGAGCGCCAGGTCGGGATCGTCACCCGCTTCCGCCATCGCGACGCGGCGCAGGACGGCATCGACGACCGGACGGCGGAAGCCGCCTTCCGGATCGCGCAGGAAGCCTTGACCAACGTCGCCAAGCACGCCGCGTCCGCCACGCTCGTCACCGTGTCGCTGGGCGTGAGGGCCGGCCAGCTGACGCTCAAGATCATGGACAATGCCACCGCTCCCGGACCGGCGCGGTTCAACGCCGAGCATGTCCGGCACCGCTGCGGCATCGCCGGGATGCGCCAGCGCGCGACGGAGCTCGGCGGCACGCTCACGATCCGCCCGCGCCGGGACATGCCCGGCACGAAGCTCTCCGCGACCCTCCCGCTGCAGAAGGCCGACGCGCCCGCTGCGGATGGCGGTGCATCATGAGCGCCCCGATCCGCACCGTGATCGTCGACGACCATCCGGTCGTCCTCGCCGGCGCCCGCGCCCTGATTGAGGCGTCGGAGGACATCATCTGTGTCGGCGAGGCCAGCACCGGCGCCGACGCGCTCGAGGTGATCGGCCGGACCAAGCCGGACGTCTCCGTGCTCGACGTCTCGCTGCCGGACATCAACGGGCTCGTCCTGACCGAGCAGATCCTGAAGCAGGGCGCCTCCGCCCATGTCGTGATCATGACGCTCTATCACGACCGCACCTATGTCCAGCAGGCGCTGCAGGTCGGCGCCAAGGGCTTCGTGCAGAAATGCTCCGCCGGCCAGAACCTGCTGCTGGCGATCCGGTCGGTCATGCTGGGCGGGCTGTTCTTCGATCCGCCGACGGCGAGCGAGATGACGGCGGCCCCGGCCGAGCCGAGCGCGGCGATCGCCAAGTCGGTCGGCGCCCTCGGCCTGACGGCCCGCGAGCAGGACGTGCTGCGCATGGTGGCGCTCGGCTACTCCAACAAGGAGATCGCGGCGCGGGCGAACATCAGCATCAAGTCGATCGAGACCTACAAGGCGCGGGCGACCGAGAAGCTGAAGCTGCACTCGCGCGCGCAGATCGTGCATTTCGCCGTGACGCATGGCTGGATGAACGTCACCTGATCGGGGCCGCGGCCCGAGCTGCGGGAAGGCGTGGGAACGGGGTCAAGCGTGAGAATTGCGTTCGTCCTCTCCGGTCTCGGCGCGGGCGGTGCGGAGAAGGTCGTGAACCTTGTCGCACGCCATCGCCAGGATTGCGGGGACCGGATCGACATCCTCGCCGTCAATGCCGACCGCCCCGACAGCTATTTTCCCTATGATCGCGACACCGGCATCTGGCCGCTGGCCGGGCGGCAGGCGGCAACGGTCCCCCTCGCCGGCACCGGCCGCCAGCTGATCGCGCTGCACCGCCGCCTGGCGGCGCTGGCGCCCGACCTGGTCGTCTCCTTCCTGACCAAGATCAACGTCCTGGCGGCAATCGCCTCGCTCGGTGTCGGCGCCCCGCTCGTCCTGTCGGAACGCAACAACTTCACCTCGCAGACGATGAATCCGGTCTGGCGGATCGCACGACCGCTCGCCGCCCGCCGCGCCGTGCGGCTCGTCATGCAGACCGAGGCGGCGCGCGCCGCATTGCCGACCGCGCTGCGCGCGCGGGCAACCGTGATCCCGAACCCCGTCGCCGTGCCGGACACCGCGCCGACGCGCCCGCGCGACGGCGCCCGCTTCGTCGCGGTCGGCCGGCTCGATCCGCAGAAGGGCTTCGACCTGCTGATCGCCGCCTTCGCCCGCGTCGTGCGCCAGATCCCGACCGCCCAGCTGACGATCTTCGGCGAGGGCCCGCAGCGCACCGCGCTGGAGCGCCAGGCGATCGATCTCGGCGTCGGCGACCATGTCTGCCTGCCCGGCGTCACCGAATTTCCCGGCGAGTGGGTGAATGCCGGCGAGATCTTCGTGTTGAGCTCGCGCTACGAAGGCTTCCCGAACGTGCTGATCGAGGCGATGACGGCGAGCCTGGCGACGATCGCCTTCGACTGCCCCTGGGGTCCCTCGGAGATCCTGGCGAGCCCCGATTCCGGCCTGCTGGTGCCGGCCGGCGACATCGAGAAGCTGGGCGACGCGATGCTCCGCCTCGCCATCGATCCGGCGCTGCGCCACCAGCTCTCCGCCGCCGGCGCCTCGGCGGCGGCCGCGCATTATTCGATGCCGGCCGTGCTGGCGCAGTGGGACGCCGTCATCGCCGACGCCGTCACGGCGTCGCGGAAGCCGGCCTGAGATAGAGCACGGCGGATCCATAGCGGTCGCGGATGCCGAGATCCGTCACCGGCTGGTAGCCGTTCGCCTCGGCATAGGCCAGGAGCGGCTGCTCCAGCTCGGCGTCGAAGCCGAGCAGCAGGGCCGCCGGCGGGTCGGCGGCGAGCAGCGCGCCGACGGTCTTCGGCGACGTCATCCGGTATTGCGCCGCCAGCGCCGGCGGCGTGATGTCGCCGGTGCGGTAAGCGAACGGCCCGGTCGCGAGCTCCGGATAGACGGCGAGCCCGCCCTCGAGCGGATAGATCGGCGCGAGAGTCGCCACCTTGCCGGCCGCTCCGGCGGCTTGCATGCGCGCGGCGATGGCGCGGCCGTCGTCATGCACGCGCATCACCGTCCAGCGCTCCGGATGGGCCGCGCGCGGCAGGAACTGGCCGAGCCGCGGCGCCACCACCACCAGCGCCACCACGGTCGCGGCGAGCAGCACCGTCTCGAAGGGCGGCCGGCGCGCCGGCGCGAGCCCGCCATAGAGGACGGCGAGCGCCAGCGGGATGCAGATCAGCGGCAAGGCAAAATACTGCGGGAAGCCCGGGGTCGGGATGAAGGCGAAGACCATGCCGCAGAGCGCCGCGCCGAGCACGAAGAGCGCGGGATCGCGCAGCCTGGCGGCGGTCGCGTCGCCGGCCCGGTCGGTCGGCCGCGCCACGGCGAGGACAAGTGCTGCCACCGCCACCAGCGCCACGGCGACGCCGGCCGACAGCCAGATGTCGTATGCCAGCATCAGCTTGGCGGCCGGCGAGATCGCGGCGCCGTCGTCGGCTATGCCGGGCAGGCGCATATAGCTGGCATGCGGCCCCGTGTGATAGCGCACGACATGGGCGAGGAAGCGGGTCGGATCGGTCGCGAGGTAGTACAGCACCGGCAGGCCGCCGACGAGACCGCCGAGCGCCATCGGCAGTACGCCTCGCCGCAGCCGATCCCGCAGCACCAGCGCGCGCGGCAGCAGGAACGCCGCGACGGCCGCGGGCAGGATGAAGGCGACGGCGCTGATCTTGAAGGCGACGGCCAGCGCCAGGAAGAACCCGGCGGCGCCACAGAGCCACGGCCGCGCCTCGTCGTCGCGGATGGCGAGGATGAAGAGCCCGAGCCCGAGCAGCGAGAGCGGCAGCGGCAGCAGATTGTTGGTTGCGGTCATGCCCGGCTGGCTCAGGAAAAGCTCGTTCGCGAGCGCCAGCACAACGATGCACCAGGTCACGAGCCGCGCGCGGGTCAGCGCGTAGCCGATGCCGGCGATCGCCGCGATCAGAACGATCCAGCCGAGGAGCACGCCGAGCCGCCCGGCCAGGAGCAGATGCTCGCCCCCCGTCAGCTTGCCGATGCCGTAGAACAGCCAGGCCGAGCCCGGCGTGTGGTTGTAGAAGAAGTCCCGGTAGAGCGACGAACCGTCGAGCAGGCTGACGGGCGGCACGTAGAGTTGCTCGTCCTTGCGCATCTCGTAGTTCAGGATCCGCAGGACCAGCGCCACGAAGATCAGCGCCGAGACCAGCACCAGGATCGCGCCGGAGACAAACGAGCGCGTCCGCGCCGGATGCCCGACGACGCCTGGCGCGGATGCATGTTCAAGAATGGCCATCGCGAGGCTCCTGGCAGGGGGAGACCGGGGCATGCCGGGCGAGAGCGCGACATGCCGCTCTGGGGTGCCGTCCGGACCGATGCCGGCGGAAGGCGCAACCGAACGAATTCCCCAGGCGCCGTCACGATTTCAGCAAGATACGAGGCAAGATCCCCGACAGAAAATGTGGGATTAACCTGACGCCCGATATCATTGCGGACTTACCCGGACCGCAGTAACCTAGTCGTCAGTTCAAATTGCCGTCTTGGCTTAGGATTATAAGACCAAAGCAACATTGCGCAAAGCAGCCTGAATAATCGTATTCGATTTCACCTGATCAATCGACTGCTTGCCCGATCAAGATGCCGTCATCGCGACAGCGATAGTTGCGCCGATCCCAAAACGCTGCCGATTACGACATCGCGCTTCGAGCGCGCCCACAGGGGCGCGCTCCTTCCCGCGCGCATGACCCCGCGCAACCCGACGACAGGCACAGCGGAGGCCCGTCATGAAAGTCATCCTTCTGGCCGGAGGCCTTGGCTCACGCCTGGCCGAGGAAACCACGCGTATCCCGAAGCCCATGGTGGAGCTCGCCGGTCGCCCGATCATCCTGCACTACATGGACATCTACAGCCATTGGGGCTACCGCGACTTCGTCGTCGCCGGCGGCTACAAATGCATGCTGATCAAGAACTTCTTCCATAATTTTCACCTGTCGACCTCGGACTTCACCGTGGCTCTCGGCAGCGGCTCGATGGTGCTGCGCCCCACCCGGCCGCTCGACTGGAACGTCTCGGTCGTCGACACCGGCCTCTCCACCATGACGGGCGGCCGGCTGTTGCGGCTGCGCGACTGGCTCGACCGCGGCACCTTCATGGTCACCTATTCGGATGGCGTCGGGAACATCGACCTCGACGCACTGCTGGCGTTCCATCGCTCGCACGGCCGGCTCGCCACCGTCACGGCGGTCCAGCCCCCGGCCCGCTTCGGCAATCTCGAGATCGAGGGCGACCAGGTCGTCGAGTTCACCGAGAAGGTGCGCAAATACGAAACCTGGATCAATGGCGGCTTCTTCGTCTTCGAGCCCGGCGTGCTCGACTACATCCCGGCGCTCTCCGAGCCGCTCGAGATGTCGCCGCTCACCAACCTCGCCAAGGACGGCGAGCTCTTCGCCTACAAGCATCACGGCTTCTGGCATCCGATGGACACGGTGCGCGACCGCGACTATCTCGACGGCCTCTGCGAGACAGAGGATCCGCCCTGGCTGCACTTCGCCAAGCCGACCGTGCCGCCGATCGTCGGCACGACGCAGCCCGAGGCGAGGATCTAGGCCATGTCGACGATCGCCGACGAGAAGGCCCTCGCCGCGATCCTGCGCGGCCGGCGCGTGCTGGTCACGGGGCATACCGGCTTCAAGGGCGGCTGGCTGACGCTCTGGCTGCAGCGCCTCGGCGCCACGGTCGTCGGCGTCTCGTTGCCGGCGACCGCGCCCTCCTTCTGCCGGGCGGTCGGCCTCGACGAGCTGGTCGATGGCCGCGTCGGCGATATCCGGACGGAACAGGCCTTTGGCGCGAGCCTCGCCGGCGAGGATTTCGACCTCGTCATCCATCTCGCCGCCCAGGCCTTCGTGCGCACCTCCTTCGAGGCCCCCGTCGACACCTACCTGACGAATGTCGTCGGCACGGCGATCGTCCTCGACGCGGCCCGCCGCATGCCCTCGCTCAAGGGCGTCGTCGTCGTCACCAGCGACAAGTGCTACGAGAACCGCGAATGGGTCTGGGGCTATCGCGAGAACGATCCGATGGGCGGGCGCGATCCCTACAGCTCCTCCAAGGGCTGCGCCGAGCTGGTCGCCGGCGCCTTCCGCGCCTCCTATTTCAGCGATCCGGGCGGCCCGCAGCTGAGCACGGTTCGGGCCGGCAACGTCATCGGCGGCGGCGACTGGGGCATCGACCGGCTGATCCCCGATCTCGTGCGTTCGGTCGAGACCAGCCTGCCCGTCCGGCTGCGCAACCCGAAGAGCGTGCGCCCCTGGCAGCATGTGCTGGAGCCCGTGCGCGGCTACCTGATGCTGGCGGCGCAGCTCCTCGACAAGGGCGCGCGCTACGCCGGCGGCTGGAACTTCGGCCCCGACAACAGCGCCACGGTCGAGGTCGGGACGCTGGCCGACATGGTCATCGATCAATGGAACGGCGAGCCGCCGCGCTACGTCGTCGAGCGGCGCGACAACGAGCCACCGGAATCCGTCGTGCTGCGCCTCGACAGCACCAAGGCCGGCGTCGAGCTCGGCTGGCGGCCGCTGATCCGGATCGACGAGGCGGTGGCCATGACCGTCGGCTGGTACCAGGCCTATCGGCAGGATCCCGGGGGGATTCGCGCCTTTTCGCAGAAGCAGATCGGAGACTACGCCGCCGCATGGGCAGCGAGCGGCTGAGGCCCAAGCGACGCCCCAGGACGAGGATGTGCCAAATGCGCGTCAACTACGGTCAATCCGTCTATGGCGAGGAAGAGATCGCCGCCGTCGTCAAGGTCATGCGGACGTCCACCCAGATGGGCGCCGCCGTGCGCGAGATGGAGCAGCGTGTCGCCACGCTCTTCGCCAAGCCGCATGGCGTCATGGTCAATTCCGGCTCGTCGGCGAACTACCTGGCGATCGAGATCCTCGCCCTGCCGCCGGGATCGGAGGTGATCACCCCCGCCCTCACCTTCGCCACCACCGTCGCGCCGATCGTCCGGGCCGGTCTGGTCCCGGTCTTCGTTGACGCGGCAGAGGCGACCTACAACATCGATGTCGACGCCATCGAGGCGATGATCGGCCCGAAGACGCGGGCGGTGATGATCCCGTCACTGATCGGCAACCTGCCGGACTGGGACAAGATCCGCGCCCTCGCCGACCGGCACGGCCTGATCGTCGTCGAGGACAGCGCCGACACGCTGGGTGCGACGCTGGACGGCGAAAGCACGGGCACGCGCTCCGACATCAGCACCACCAGCTTCTACGGCTCGCACGTCATCACCGCCGCCGGCAATGGCGGCATGGTCTGCATCCGCGACGACGAGCTGGCGCGACGCGCCAAGCTGCTGCGCTCCTGGGGCAGGACCTCGTCGCTCTTCGTCGATTCCGAGACGATCGAGAACCGCTTCAACGTCGATCTCGACGGCTTCGCCTATGACGCAAAGTTCGTCTTCGAGGAGCTCGGCTTCAACGTCGAGCCCTCCGAGATGGGCGCCGCCTTCGGTCTCGTCCAGCTCGAGCGGCTCGAGCAGAACATCGCCGCCCGCGAGCACAATTTCGCCGCCCAGCGCGCCTTCTTCGCGGAGTACGAGGCCTGGTTCAAGCTGCCGCGCCAGCTGGCCGGCGCGCGCACGGGCTGGCTCGCCTTCCCGCTGACGGTGCGGGCGGACGCGCCGTTCACCCGGCGCGACCTGCAGATCTTCCTCGAGCGGCGCGACATCCAGACCCGGCCGGTCTTCACCGGCAACATCCTGCGCCAGCCGGCCATGGCCGGCGTCGCGCACAGGGCGGCGCCGGGCGGCTATCCGGTCGCCGACGACGTCATGCGCGGCGGCATCCTGCTCGCCTGCCACCATGGCCTGATGGCGGCGCAACTCGACCACATCCACGAAACTTTCCGCGACTTCGCCGCCGGCCATTCCGCGAGACCGACAGCCGGTGGACGCATCCAAGACGACCGCGCGCCCCTCATGCCCTCGCCCGCCGCCGCGGAGCCTCCACCGCGCCCGCAGGCGACACCCTGAGCCGACCGCGGGCGCGGCGATGACAGGACCAGGCCGGAACGGTTTGGAGAACTTCCATGACACGGATCCTCATCACGGGCGGCGCAGGCTTCATCGGTTCCCATCTGGTCACCGCCTGCATTGCGGCCGGCAACGAGGTCCACGCGATCGTCCGGCCGGGTTCCGACGACCGGCGGCTTCGCCACGAGGTGATCCCGGATGGCGGCGCGCGGCTGCTCCGCCATGAACTCGACCTGCTCGACGACGCATCGCTGCATCGCTGCGTCGCCGCCGTCCAGCCCGAGCTGATCTTTCATCTCGCCGCGCGGCCGCGCCGGCCGGAATCGCCCGATTTCGAGGACGCGCGGCAGACGGTGAGCGAGGATCTGCTCGGCCTGATCGGCCTGCTCGACGCAGCCGCCGCCGCCCGCTTCCCGCCCCGGCGCCTGGTCCGCACGGGGTCGCTTGCCGAATATGGCGCGGCGCCGTCGCCCTATGACGAGACCTGCCGCGAGGCGCCGCTGACGCCCTATGCCGCCGGCCTGGTCGCCGCCACACAGTATTGCGCGGCGCTGGCCCGCCGGTTGCCCTTCCCGACGGCGACGGCCCGGCTGGCGCTGACCTATGGTCCCGCGCAATCGCCCGAATACCTGCTGCCGCTGCTGATCCAGCGCTGCCTGGACGGCGCGCCGGTGCTGATCCGCCATCCGCTCGACCGGCGCGACCTCGTCCATGTCGACGATGTCGTCGACGCCTTGCTGCGGCTCGGCACCGCTTCCGTTCCGAACGCGGCGATCCTCAACATCGCCAGCGGCGTGGCGCCGACGATGCGCGCGCTGGCCGATCTGGTGCTCGAGCACACCGGCGCCGATCCCTCGCTGATCAGCTATGGCGCCGACGCGGACTCCTCCGGCGCGGCCGACTTCCGCGGCACCACCGGGCGGGCGCGCGCCTGGCTCGACTGGAAGCCGCGCACCGCCCTCGCGGAGGGGATCGCCGGCACGGTCGCCTGGTATCGCGAAGAGGCCGCCCGCCATGCACCGCGCCCCTGCCATCTGCGTCTCGTCCATTCCCAGGCCAGCGAGGTATCGCCATGAGCGCAGCCCGACCGCTCGTCTCCGTGCTCGTGCCGGCCTTCAACGAGGAGGCGAACGTGCAGCGCGCCTATGCGGCGATCCTCGACACCTTCGCCGGGCTGCCCGACCACGATTTCGAGATCATCTTCACCGACAACCACTCGACCGACCGGACCTTCGCGATCCTGCGGGACATCGCCAAGGCCGACCCGCGCGTCCGCGTCATCCGCTTCAGCCGCAATGTCGGCTACCAGCTGTCGCTGCTGACGGCCTACAAGGCGGCGAACGGCGACTGCTCGGTGCAGATCGACTGCGACCTGCAGGACCCGCCGCATCACATCCCCGCCATGCTGGCGCTCTGGCAGCAGGGCCACCAGGTCGTCTACGGCATTCGCCGCACGCTCAAGGACGGCTGGTTCACCACGCAGCTGCGCCGCGGCTTCTACCGCTTCATCGCGGCGCTGAGCGACGACGACCTGCCTGTCAACGCGGGCGAATTCCGCCTCGTCGATCGCCGCATCCTCGACGAGCTGCGCCAGGTCGACGACACCTCGCCCTATCTGCGCGGACTGATCAGCGCCATGGGCTTCTCGCAGGTCGGCTTCGAATATGACCGGCAGACCCGCGTCGCCGGAGACAGCAAGTTCCCCTTCCGCGCCATGCTGGCGCTCGCGGTCGACGGCATCCTCAACCATTCGCTGGCGCCGCTTCGGCTCGCCTCGCTCGCGAGCCTCGTCATCGGCAGCGTGACGCTGCTGCTGCTGTTCGGCTACCTGATCGGCAAGCTGCTTTTCGGCCAGGACTGGCCGGCCGGCTTCGCCACGACGACGATGCTGCTGCTGCTGTCGATCACGCTGAATGCCGTCTTCCTCGGCATTGTCGGCGAATATGTCGGCCGCATCTTCATGCAGGCGAAGCACCGGCCGAAGCCGATCGTCGAGGCGACGCTGAACGGCGGCGACGCCCGGCGCATCCGCAAGCTGGTCATCCCCGACCGCGTGGCCGGATGATGCACGCGCCCGCTGCCCCGCGTCGCAGGCGAAACGTCGACACGCTGCTGCGCTTCGCGACCGTCGGCGCCATCACCACGCTGCTCGACATCGCGCTGTTCACGACGTTCGTCGCCGCCGCCGCCCCACCGGCGCCGGCCAATCTCGTCTCCTATTCCTGCGGCATCGTCGTCAGCTACGCGCTCAACCGAACCTGGACCTTCGGCGCCCGGCACAGCCACGCCAAGGCGCTGAAATTCGTCGCCGCGACGCTGGCCGGGCTGCTGATCTCGACCGTGCTCGTCGCCGGGCTGGCGACGCTGATGTCGCCAACCCTCGCCAAGATCCTCAGCGTCCCCGTCGTCTTCGCCTGGAACTATCTCACCGCCCGGCTCTGGGTCTTCCGCAGCTGAGCGAGATCAGCCCACCGCCTCGTCCCGTCCCGATCGATCCGATTCCTGCGCCAGGTCGAGCACCTTCTGGATCGTGGCGGCGCGGCGGAAGGTCGGCTCCTGCGCCTTGCCGGCGCGCACCGCCGCGACGAAGCGCTGATAGTTGGTCTCGACGGGATCGAGCGGCACCTCGCGCCAGGTGGCGGTGTCGAGATCGTCGCCCCGGCAGACGCGGAGCGTCGAGACGCCGGTGTTGTAGTTTATCTCGAGCGCGCCCTTCTGGCAGAAAATCCGGAGCAGCAGCTCGTCGAGATGGCCGGCCGCCATGCGCGTCGCATGGATGACGCCGACCGCGCCCGTCTCGAAAGCGACGTTCATGGTGAAGCTGTCGTTGGCGTCGAGGTCGTATTCGCCGATCCGATTGCCGGGCGCCTTGTCGAAGGTCTTGAGCCGGCCCGCCACGCGGGCGATGTCGAGCCCGGCGCCGTAGGAGGTGAAGTCGACGATGTGGATGCCGATGTCGCCGAGCGTGCCGTTCGAGCCGTGCTTCTTCGACAGCCGCCACAGCCACTTGCTCTCGGTCTGCCAGTCGCCCCAGGCCTTGGCGACGAGCCAGCTCTGCAGGTAGGACGCCTCGACATGGCGGACCGGGCCGAGCTCGCCCGAAAGCACCAGCGCACGCCCCTTCTGCAGGGCGGGCGAATTGCGATAGGTCAGGTTGACCATGCCGACCTTGCCGGAGGCCTCGATCGCTTCCGTCATCTCCATCGCCTTGGCCGCGTCGGTCGCGAGCGGCTTCTCGCAGAAGACGTGCTTGCCGGCGGCGATCGCCTGCAGCGTGGTCGGATGATGGATGCGATCCGGCGTGACGTTGGCGACGGCGTCGAACTCGCCCCAGGCCAGCGCCTCCTCGAGCGTGGCGAACGACCGTTCGATGCCGTGCTCCGCGCAGAAGGCGGCGAGCCGATCCGGCACGACATCGACGCCGCCGACGACGCGGACGCCCTCGATGGCGGAGAAATTCCTGGCATGCTGGTTGGCCATGCCGCCCGTGCCCAGAATGAGCAGACGCATCTCGACGCTTCCTCCCGGTCCCATGATCCGCCAGGCCGCGGCCTCTTCCCTCCGCGGCGGGCAGGCGCGATGGAATGATCACGCTTCCGGATGATAGCGACGCCTTGCCTCTCCGAACAAGGGATGGCGCAGACCGGGCGGCAGACCTGCGGACGGTCCGCGCATGGCGGTCCGTCGCTTGCGGCACGGCAGGATCACGCCACCTGAATCATTTTGTGCACGCGCCGTTACAACCCCCTGTTTTCATTGACGGAAATCAGGGATCGAGCGCCCGACGCCTAGCCGGGATGCAGGCCCGGCGCCTCCCGGCCCGTCCGGGCGACATATTCGGTATAGCCGCCGCCGAACTGGTGCACGCCCTCCGGCGTCAGTTCCAGCACCCGGTTCGACAGCGCCGCCAGGAAGTGGCGATCGTGCGACACGAACAGCATGGTGCCCTCGAATTCCGAAAGCGCCGCGACGAGCATTTCCTTGGTCGCCATGTCGAGATGGTTCGTCGGCTCGTCGAGGACGAGGAAGTTCGGCGGATCGAACAGCATCTTGGCCATCACCAGGCGCGCCTTCTCGCCGCCCGACAACACCCGGCAGCGCTTGTCGACGTCGTCGCCGGAAAAGCCGAAGCAACCGGCCAGCGTGCGCAGCGGACCCTGGCCGGCCTGCGGGAACGAGCCCTCGAGCGACTCGAAGACCGTCTCCTCGCCGTCCAGCAGCTCCATCGAATGCTGGGCGAAATAGCCCATCTTGACGCTGCCGCCGACCGTCACCGCCCCCTGGTCGGGCTCGGCCGAGCCGGCCACCAGCTTCAGCAGGGTCGATTTCCCGGCGCCGTTGGCGCCGAGAACGCACCAGCGCTCCTTGCGCTGGATCTGGAAATTCAGTCCCTCGTAGATCGACTGGCTGCCATAGCCCTTGTGGACGTTCTTGAAGCCGACGACATCGTCGCCGGAGCGCGGCGCGGGCCGGAACTCGAACAGCACCGACTGGCGACGCCGCGGCGGCTCCACGCGCTCGATCTTGTCCAGCTTCTTCACCCGGCTCTGCACCTGTGCCGCATGCGAGGCGCGCGCCTTGAAGCGCTCGATGAACTTGATCTCCTTGGCGAGCATCGCCTGCTGGCGCTCGAACTGCGCCTGACGCTGCTTTTCGCCGAGCGCCCGCTGCTGCTCGTAGAACTCGTAGTCGCCGGAATAGGTCGTGAGCGAGCCGCCGTCGATCTCGACCACCTTGCCGATCACCCGGTTCATGAACTCGCGATCGTGCGAGGTCATCAGCAGGGCGCCGTCATAGCCCCTGAGGAACGCCTCCAGCCAGATCAGGCTCTCGAGGTCGAGGTGGTTGCTCGGCTCGTCGAGCAGCATGCAGTCCGGCCGCATCAGGAGGATGCGGGCGAGTGCCACGCGCATCTTCCAGCCGCCCGACAGCGCGCCGACGTCGCCGTCCATCCGCTCCTGCGAGAAGCTCAGGCCGGCGAGCACTTCCCGCGCGCGTCCCTCCAGCGCGTAGCCGTCCAGTTCCTCGAAACGCCCCTGCACGTCGCCATAGCGCGCGACGATGGCGTCCATGTTGTCCATCTGGTCCGGATCGGCCATGGCGGCCTCGAGCTCGGCCATCTCGGCGGCCAGCTCGCTCACCGGACCGGCACCGTCCATCACCGCCGAAACGGCGCTGCGGCCCGACATCTCGCCGACGTCCTGGCTGAAATAGCCGATCGTCACGCCGGCATCGACGGAGACCTGGCCGTCGTCCGGCATCTCCTCGCCCGTCATCATCCGGAACAATGTCGTCTTGCCGGCGCCGTTCGGACCGACGAGCCCCACCTTCTCGCCCTTCTGCAGCGCCATCGAGGCATCGATGAAGAGGATCTGGTGGCCGTTCTGCTTGCTGATGTTGTCGAGGCGGATCATGGAATCACAGGGTCTGGAACAAGGTGAAGCGGCCTGACGGCCAGCCGGCCTCTCCAGAATGCATCCGGGATGCTACGTCAAGAACGAAGCCGAGGTTTTCGCGAGCGGCAAGCCATGCACCGAAGCGCAGCTCCCGGCGAAGCGGCGCAGTTTCTCTACAGTTTCGGTCACGCCGCGACGGCGCCTCGCCGGCTTCGATCGAAGGCGCGGCGACCTAGCCGCAGGTGGCCTGGACGATCCTGCCGGACTTTGGATCGGTCACGATCGTCACCCGGTCGCGCCGGAAGTCCATCTTCACGCCCTGCCCCGGAGGGACCTGCCGAACGACCGACGCGCCGGTGATCTGCCGCGCCTCGGCATCGGTGACCCGGTTCTGGCCCTTCAGCGCGTCGGCGGCGTCCGGGCGGCACATGCCTGGCGCAGTCGGCGGCACGGGCGGCACCGGGGGCGAGCTGGTCTGGCAAGCGGCGAGCGTAACGGTGGCCAGCGTCAGGGCGCCGGCGGCAAGGAGGGTCGAATGGGACATCGGAGCCGTTCCTTTCTCAAGCACGGGTCCGCCACCGCATCTTCGACACGGAGGCGGCCGACGCAGAGTACAGGATTTTTCGCCGAACCCGCAGCGACCGCTCGTTCCCATCTCTCGCCGCGGCCGCTTCTGACTAGTCCGCGGGCTTCTTGCCGGACGGCGTACCATCCGGGTTCATCCCGTAGCGGCGGTAGAGTTCCTGCTCGTCGCGCGCCAGCTGGGCGTCCATGCGCGCGTCGGCGCTTCGGGCCATGGCGTTTCGCGCCGCGAGCGCGACCGGCGCCTTGACGAAGCTGGAAAGGCCGGTCGGATCCGCCGAAGCGGCGAGGCTCGTCGCCCCCTGCGCGGCGCCGAAGGCCACCGCCTCGGCATCGAGCTGCTTCTCCAGGGCCCGGGTCTCGTTGGAAAACTGCGATCCCTGGAAATTCGATTGGGAGTTCTGGCAGGCGGCCAGCTCCAGCGCCGCAGCCGCGATCAGAGTCGCCCGGACAGCCCGGGCCTTCATATTCACGCTCAAGATGACCTCCTCGATTGCAGGGGGTGGCCGGGTCTGCACGCCTAGTAGCAGGCGACGCTGAAGGGCTGGCTCTTCGTTGCCGCCGCCGTGACCGGCGCGAGCGCCCGGGCGGCCAGGGCGCCGCCCGGCCCGGCGAAGCTGACGGCGGCCATCGCCCCCGTCGCCGCCATGTGCTGCGC
>JAEWAD010000145.1 GCA_023391905.1 Pseudomonadota bacterium
GGCTCGAGCAGCGCCAGTTCGTCGGCGGCGGGAAGGCCGCTCGCGGCGAAATCGGAGAACTGGAAGAACGAGGTCGCGCGCACATAGAGGCCGAAGAACAGGTTCTTGTTGGTCCAGGGATAGTCGAGCGCCATGCCGATCGCCTGGCGGGTGCGCGGATCGGCGAACTTGGCGCGGCGCAGGTTGAAGAACCAGCCATACATGTCCGGCCGCCGCTCGGCCGCGAAGGAGGGCTTGATCACCCGGCCGTCGCGCGCGGCGGGGAAGTCGTAGGCTGTCGCCCACATCTTGGAGGACACCTCCTCGCGGAAGGTGAGCTCGCCCTTGGCGAAGGCCTGAAACTGGACGTCGTCGTCCTGGTAGAACTCGACGCGGATGCGGTCGAAATTGGCGGTGCCGACCGCGACCGGCAGGTCCTTTGCCCAGTAGTCCTCGACGCGCTCATATTCGATCGAGCGGCCGGCATTGATGCGGCCGACCTTGTAGGGGCCGGAACCGAGCGGCGCTTCCAGCGTCGCCGCCTCGAAGTCGTGGCCGGCGTAATAGGCCTTGGAGAATATCGGCAGCGAAGCGGCCACGAGGAGCGGCACCTTGCGGTTCTGCTTGCCGGAATAGGTCACGGTGACGACGTGCGGCCCGTCCGCGACGACGGAGGTCATGTCCCGCAACGGCTGCGAGATGTCCGGATGGCCCTTTTCCTTCAGCGTCTCGAAGGAGAAGACGACGTCCTCTGCCGTGAGCGGCGAGCCGTCGTGGAAGCGCGCCGAAGGCCGGAGCTGGAAGCGATAGCGGTTGCCGTCTTCCGACACGGTGACGGTTTCGGCGACGAGGCCATAGACCGAATCCGGCTCGTCCGCCGCGCCCGTCATCAGCGTGCTGAGGGTCAGCTCGATGCGCGGCGGCGCGTCGCCGCGGAAGGTGAATCCGTTCAGCGTGTTGAAGGTGTAGGCGTTCTGGTTGTAGTACCAGTTCGGTGCCGAGAAGACGAAGCTGCCGCCCTTCGGCGCGTCGGGGTTCAGATAGGCGAAATGCTTGAAATCCGGGCCGTATTTGAGGTCGCCGAACACCGAGAGCCCATGGCGCGGCGCGTCGCCGCCGGTCTCTTCGGCAGCCATCGCTGAAGGACCCGTCCCGACCAGCGGCAGCATCGCACCCGCCGCCGCACCCTTCATCAGGGCGCGACGCGTCAGGACCAGGCAATGGGGCGAGCGGGCAGCCGCGCCGCTCAAGGCTTGGCTCCCAGGGCCTTTTCCTTCGCCGGGTCGACCCACCAGGATTCGGTGTCGATGCCGACATATTCGGGCTGCTTCTCGGGAATGCCGAACTTGTTCCAGTAGGCGACGTTGATCGTGTCGCTGAACCATTGCGGCACGACGTAGTAGTTCCACAGCAGCACCCGGTCGAGCGCGTGGGTGGCGGCGACCAGTTCCTCGCGATCCCCAGCGAACACCACGCGGTCGATCAGCGTGTCGACGGCCGGGTTCTTGATGCCCATCAGGTTGCGGCTGCCGGGCGTGTCGGCCGCGGCCGATCCCCACATCTCGCGCTGCTCGTTGCCGGGCGACTGCGACTGGGCGATCACCGTCGAGACAACGTCGAAGTCGAAGTCGTTCACGCGCGCCACATATTGCGCCGTATCGACGACACGCAGTCGCGCGTCGATGCCGATCCGCTTCAGGTTCTGGATATAGGGGGCGACGACGCGCTCGAAGGAGGGGTCGCTCTCCAGGAACTCCATGGTGAAGGGCTCGCCGGTCTTGGCGTTCACCAGCTTGTTGCCCTTGAGCTCCCATCCGGCTTCCTGGAGCAGCCCCAGCGCCTTGCGGAGATTGTCACGGAACGCCTGCGGGTTGCCGTTGACGGGCAGCTTGAATTCCTCGGTGAACACCTCGGGCGGCACCTGGTCGCGCATGGTCTCGAGGATTTCCAGTTCCTTGCCCTCGGGCAGGCCGCTGGAGGCGAGGTCGATGCCGGCGTAGTAGCTCTCGATACGCTTGTACTTGTCGAAGAACAGCGTGCGGTTCATCGTCTCGAAGTCGAAGACGTAGTTCAGCGCCTCGCGGACGCGCGGATCCTTAAACTTGTCGCGGCGCTGGTTGAGCACATAGCCCTGCATGCGGCCGGCGGCGGCATAGGGGAAGGAGTGCTGGATGACCTTGCCGCTCTTCACGGCGTCGAAATCATACTCCGTCATCCAGCGGCCGATGCGGTTCTCCAGCCGGTAGTCGTCGAGGCCGCCCTTCTTGAAGGCTTCCCAGGCCGAGTTCGGATCGCGGTAGTAGTCGACCTTGATGCGATCGAAATTGTGCCGGCCGACCTGGGTCGGCAGGTCCTTGCCCCAATAGTCGGGCACGCGTGACCAGATGATCTGGCGGCCGGGGCTGATCGATTCGACCTTGTAGGGACCGGAGCCGAGCGGAATCTCGAGCGTCGATTTCGAGATGTCGCGCTTCTTGCCGCTCGCATCCGTGCCTTCCCACCAGTGCTTCGGCAGCACGGCGAGGTCGCCCATGATGTTCGGCAGTTCGCGATTGCCCGGCTTGTCGAAGGTGAAGGTCACCTCGCGCTCGCCCGTCGCCTCGGCCTTGGCGACGTTGGCGTAGTACTTGTTGTACATCGGGCTCTGGGCCTTCAGCGTCTCGAACGACCAGAGCACGTCCTCCGGCGTGATCGGCTTGCCGTCATGCCAGCGCGCGGCGGGGTTCAGCCGGAACTTCACCCAGGCGAAGTCCTCCGGATAGCTGATCGCCTCGGCGATGAGGCCGTAATTCGTGCCGGCCTGCTCCGTCGCCTGCTCCATCAGCGTGCCGTAGAGCAGGCCGCCGCCGAATGCCGCGAAGCCCGAGGCCGGGGTGCCCTGCACGATATAGGGATTGAGGCTGTCGAAGGTGCCGACGGCGGCGCTGTTCAGCGTGCCGCCCTTCGGCGCGTCGGGGTTCACATAGTCGTAGTGCTTGAAGCCGTCCGGGTATTTCGGCTCGCCGATCAGCGAGGTCGCGTGCCGCCACGGTGCCGCGTCGGGGGCCGTCGTCGGCTCGCTCGCCATCGCGTCGGTCGCGGCGGTGAGCGCGAGCGACAGGCTGAGCAGGGCGGCGGCGGCGAGCTTCATGGACGCGATTCTCCGGCTGGGAATTCACATTACTAAGGCGGATTGCACGCAGGGCAACTCCCGCGTGATCCGCGGCAACCGACATCGCAACGAAAAAAGGCCGGAGAATGATCTCCGGCCTTTCTGAATTGTCGCAGCGCTGGGCGCGGATCAGGGCGTAGCGGGCTGCTGGGCCGGGGCTTCCGGAGCCGGCGTCGCCGGGGCTTCGGGGGCTGCCGGTGCGGCAGGAGCCTCGGGGGCAGGAGCGGCCTCGGGGGCGGCAGGAGCCGCCGGAGCAGTCTCGGTCGCGGCGGGAGCGGCCGGAGCCTCGGTCGCCGGAGCGGCTTCGCCGGCCGGAGCAGCAGCCGGAGCCTCGCCAGCGGCGGCGGGCGCCGCCTCAGCCGG
>JAEWAD010000166.1 GCA_023391905.1 Pseudomonadota bacterium
CGGATCAGGCCCTTGGAGGGGCTGGCCTTCTTGATTTCGGCGATGAGCGCCGGTTCGCCGGCGGCCAGCTTGCGGCGGATCGCGTCCGCGAAGCCGCGCGCGGGCGCGGCGTCGCGGGCGCGGGCGATGATCTCGGCCGGTGCAACCTTGGCCTTGGCGGCGGCGATCTCCTCGCGCTTGGTCGCTTCGATCTTCTTCAGGATATCGGTCATCGGTCTACCCGTTCGTGATCGCGACGAGGCGATCGAGCCGTTCATGCGCGCGGCCCTCGTCGATCGAGGCGGCGGCGAGTGCGACGCCTTCCGCGAGCGTCGCCGCCTTGCCGGCGACGATCAGCGCCGCGCCGGCATTGAGCAGCACGGTATCGCGATAGGCACCCTCGGCACCCTCGAGCAGGGCGCGAAGCGCATTGGCGTTGAATTCGGCGTCGCCGCCGCGGATTGCCTCGACCGGCGAAATCGGCACGCCGACCGAGCCGGGCTCGATGGTGAAGGTCTCGACAGTGCCGTTCTTCAGCGCCGCAACCTTTGTCGGTCCCGCCGTGGTGATCTCGTCGACGCCGCCGGCGCCGTGCACGATCCAGGCATGCTCGGAGCCGAGCGCCGCCAGCACATGCGCCAGGGGCTCGAGCCATTCCTCGGCATAGACGCCGATCAACTGGCGCCTGACGCCGCCGGGATTGGCGAGCGGGCCGAGGATGTTGAAGATCGTGCGCGTGCCCAGCTCGACGCGCGCCGGGCCGACATGCTTCATCGCCGAGTGATGGGCCGGCGCGAACATGAAGCCGATGCCGGCCTCGCGGATGGCGCGGCCGATGGTCTCCGGCGGAATGTCGACGTTGACGCCGAGCGCCATCAGCACGTCGGCGGCGCCCGATTTCGACGACACGGCGCGGTTGCCGTGCTTGGCGACGGGCACGCCCGCGCCGGCCACGACGAACGCCGACGCGGTCGAGATGTTGTAGGTATGCGCGCCGTCGCCGCCGGTGCCGACGATGTCGATGGCGTCGGCCGGAGCGTCGACCGGCGTCATCTTCGCGCGCATCGTCGCGACGGCGCCGGCGATCTCGTCGACGGTCTCGCCGCGGACGCGCAGGCCCATCAGGAAGCCGCCGATCTGGGCCGGCGTCGCCGACCCGGACATGATCACGTCGAAGGCGGCCTCCGCTTCGGCGCGGTTCAGTGCCTTGCCGGAGGCGACCTTGGCGATGTGGGATTTCAGGTCGTTCATGCTGCTTGCCTCATGCGACCGAACGGGGAACGCGGTTGGCCGCATTCCACTCGGCGGCGAGATCGAGGAAGTTCTTCAGCATGAGATGCCCATGCTCCGAGGCGATGCTCTCGGGATGGAACTGCACGCCGTGCATCGGATAGGTCTTGTGCATCGCGCCCATGACCACGCCATCTTCCGATTCCGCGGTGATCTCGAGCACGGCGGGCATGGTCTCGCGCTTCACGGTCAGCGAGTGGTAGCGCGTCGCCTTGAAGGGACCATTGATGCCCCGGAACACGCTCTTGCCGGTGTGGTTGATGGTCGAGATCTTGCCGTGCATCTGGCTCGGCGCCCGAATCACGTCGCCGCCCATGGCCTGGCCGATGGCCTGATGGCCGAGGCAGACGCCGAAGATCGGGATGGTCGCGCCGACGCGCTCGATCAGGTCCAGGCAGACGCCCGCCTCGTTCGGCGTGCATGGGCCCGGCGACAGCACGATACCCTCGGGATCAAGGGAAACCACCTCTTCCACGGTGATCTTGTCGTTGCGCTTGATGATCAGCTTGGCGCCAAGCTCCCCCAGATAATGGACGAGATTGTAGGTGAAGCTGTCGTAGTTATCGATGACGAGAAAAGTCATGATGCTGCGTCCCCTCCGCTTCGTCTACTGCCCGCGTCCAGCCTGAGAAGCGAACTTTACCGCTTCCTCGGCTGCACGGAAGAGCGCACGGGCCTTGGCGATGCACTCCTGGTGTTCACTCTCGGGGACGGAGTCGGCGACGATGCCGGCGCCGGCCTGCGCATACATCTTGCCGTCCTTGACGATCGAGGTGCGGAGTACGATGCAGGTGTCCATCGCGCCGTCGGCAGAGAAATAGCCGACGCAGCCGGCATAGATGCCGCGCTTCTCGCCCTCCAGCTCGTCGATGATCTGCATCGCGCGCACCTTCGGCGCGCCCGAGACTGTGCCGGCCGGGAAGCCGGCGGCGAGCGCCTCCAGCATGTCGTGTTCCGAGGACAGTCGGCCGACCACGTTCGACACGATGTGCATCACGTGGCTGTAGTATTCGAGGAAGAACTTGTCGGTGACCTTGACCGTGCCGATCTCGGCGACGCGGCCGACATCGTTGCGGCCGAGGTCGAGCAGCATCAGGTGCTCGGCCAGTTCTTTCGGATCGGCGAGCAGCTCGGCGGCGAGCGCCTTGTCCTCGTCCGGCGTGGCGCCGCGGCGGCGGGTGCCGGCGATCGGACGGATCGTCACCTCGCCATCGCGGACGCGGACCAGGATTTCCGGGCTCGAACCGGCGACCGCGAAGTCGCCGAAATCGAGGAAATACAGGAACGGCGACGGGTTGGTGCGCCGGAGCGCGCGGTAGAGCGCGAAGGGCGGCAGGCTGAACGGCGCCTCGAAGCGCTGCGACAGCACGACCTGGAAGATGTCGCCGGCGGCGATGTATTCCTTCGCCTTCGCGACCATCTCCAGATAGCGCTCATGCGAGGTGTTGGAGACGACCGGCACCGACAGGTCGATGTCGTCGGGGTTGGCGCTCCGGTGCAGCGGGCCTTCCAGGCAGTCGACCGCCGCCGTCAGTCGCTCGACGGCGCGGTTGTAGGCCTGGGCCGCGCTGACGCCGGCGACCGGGCGCACGGGCGTCACCAGCGTGATCTCGTCCTTGATCGAATCGAAGATCACCATGACCGTCGGGCGCATCATGATGGCGTCGGGCAGGCCGAGCGCGTCCGGATTGGGCGCGCCCAGCTCCTCCATCTGCCGCACCATGTCGTAGCCGAGATAACCGAAGATGCCGGCCGACATCGGCGGCAGGCCCTCCGGCAGATCGATATGCGAGGCGGCGATCACCTGGCGCAGCGCGTCGAGCGAGCGGCCCTCGAGCGGCTCGAAGGCATCGGGATCGCGGGCAGGGTTCTCGTTGATTTCGGCGCGATCTCCGAAGGCGCGGAAGATGAGGTCGGGCTCGATTCCGATCATCGAATAGCGGCCGCGCACGGCGCCGCCCTCTACGGATTCGAGCAGGAAGGTCTTGGCGCGTCCGGCCGAGAGCTTCAGCATGGCGGAGACCGGCGTCTCCAGATCCGCGACCATTCGTGTCCAGACGACCTGCGCGCGGCCCTCATCATAGGCAGGCGCAATCGTCTCCAGCGACGGCTCGATCAGCATGGTTCAGTCCATCAGGTTGGGGAGGCTCCCGGAGCCTCGATATGGTGGCGCGACGCAGTCGCGGCTAAGGCGTATCCATCGTCGTCCCGGCAAGGCCGGGGGCGATGGTCAACGCCATCGCCAGGTCTGTGTGCGCCGCCAGCATGCCGCGCGCTGTCCATTTCCCGTGGACGGCCACCAACCGGCCCCGCGAGGGGCCGGCGTGCCGTCGAAGGCGACGAGGTCGACGCGCTTGGTGCGCGACGAGCCCTCTCGCGGATCGGGTGAATGGCGTGGCGACATGACTTCCAACCAACCCTCAGATAGCGCCGATGATCTGCTGCATCGCGGTCTGGTTGACCGTGGCGCCGAGCTGGCGCTGCAGCTCGGAGACATATTGCTGCAGAAGATCGTTCTGCATGGAATCGGCCAGCTGCTGGGTGAGCGGATTGCTGTCCGAGCTCGCAGTGTACGGGGTCTCGACGACCTCCGCCACCTGCAGCACGACCTGCTCGCCATCCTGTGCGCCGGGGGCGACCGCGGCGGAGCCCTTCGGGCCGGCGAAGGCCGCCTTCAGGGCCTCGGTCGAGAGGCCGTCGCCAGGCTGCGACGAGCGGGTCTGCTGGGTGCGCGACTGCACGGTCAGGCCCAGCGAGGCGGCGACGTCGTCGAGTGTCTCGCCCTTGCCGAGCCGGTCCTTGGCCTCGTTCGCCTTGGCGACCAGCTTGTCGTCCGCGTTCTGCTTCTTCCAGGCCTCGACGACCTTGTCCTTCACCTCGTCGAGCGGCCGGTCATGCGCCGGGTTGATGTCGACGATCGAGTACCAGACATAGCCGCCGTCCTCGGTCGGGATCGCGGCATTGTCGATGCCGACGTCGCTCTCGAACGCGTCCTTGAGCAGCTGGGCCTGCGCCGGAATGTCGGCGACGGCGTTGCCTTCGGCATCCTTGCCCTGCTGGTCGACGGCGATCTTCTTGACCGTCAGCTTGTTGTTGGTCGCGATCTCTTCGAGCGAGGCGCCGCCCGCGCGGGCGTCCTCGATCGAATCACGCAGCACGTTGATGTCGGCCCGGGCGTTGCCGAGGGCGAGCGTCTTCTTGAGCTCGTCCTTGACGTCGGCGAACGGCTTGACGGCTTCCGGCACCACGTCGGTGACGCGGACGATGACCGGGCCGAAGCTGCCCTTGACCACGTCGCTGGCGCTGTTCGGCGCAAGGGCGAAGGCGGCCTCCGCCACGGCGGTGTCGATCAGCTTGTCGCGCGTGACGACGCCGAGGTCGACGTCGGCGAGCTTCTTGCCGGTGCTTTCCAGCACGGCGTCGAAGGCTTCGCCGGCCTTCAGCCGATCCGCCGCTGCCTGGGCCGTGCTCTCGTCGGCGAAGACGATCTGGAACACGTGGCGGGTCTCGGGCGAGGTGAAGCGGGCCTTGTCCGCGTCATAAGCCTTCTGCGCGTCCTCGTCGCTGACGTCCTCGGGGCGGGCGACCTCTTCGGGGCCGACCTTCACGAGGGCGATCGTGCGGGATTCCGGCGCGCGCCAATTTGCCTTGTTGTCATTGTAGTAGGCGGTGAGCTCGTCGGCGTTCGGCGCGGCGATCTCCCCAACCACCGAAGTCGGCAGCACGATGTAGCGGATGTCGCGCTGCTCGGTCTGGTACTCGTGCAGGGCCTTGGAGAACGCGTCCGGCGCGGTCGCGCCGCCGGAGATCGATTCGGCGATCTGCTGGCGCTTCTCCTGCGCGCGGCGCTCGACGACATAGGCGTCCTCGGACATGCCGTTGTTGCGCAGCAGCGAGACGAAATAGTTGCGGTCGAAGGTGCCGCCGGGGCCCTTGAAGGCCGGATCTTCGGCGATCTCGCGGATCAGCATGTCCTTCGACACGCCGATGTGCAGGTTCTTGGCCTGGTCATCGAGCGCCGCCTCGGTCACCAGCCGGCCCAGCACCTGGTTCGGAATGCCGAGCATCCGGGCCTGGTCGGGGGTGATCTGCTGGCCGACTCGCTGGCTCATCGCCTGCAATTCGCGGCGATAGGCGCGATCGAAACTGACCGAGGAAATGTCGGTGTTGCCGACGCGCGCGACGGAATGGTTGCCGACTCCAGTGAAGACATCGGCGATGCCCCAGACGGCGAAGCTCAGCACGAGCAGTCCGAGTAAGATCTGCGCCACCCAGCCGGTGGCGTATTTGCGCATCGTATTGAGCATCGACGTCCTCTAACGCGCGGGGGCTTCTCCGGCCCCGCATCGGGCGCGCGATCATAGAAAGGACCCTTCGCTGGGGCAAGGCGCACGGCAGTCGCCTCTGTTCGGTCGCCAATTGTGGCGGTGATCGCCACGTTTCCAGCCCGTCAAACGGCCGTTCGGCCGGATCGGTCGCTTGACTTGTCGCCGCCGGGCCGGTGCAAAGGGGCAACGAGATTCTCCGCAACCCGATGTCAGGAAGCTCATGTCCAGCACTCACACGTCGCGCCCCAAGCCGCTCGTCGCCGGCAATTGGAAGATGAACGGACTGAAGGCCTCGGCCGCCGAACTGGGCCAGATCATCGCCGGCTACGGCGCGGACCTGCGCGACAAGGTCGATCTCGCGATCTGCCCGCCGGCGACGCAGCTGATCCCGTTCTCGGTCGTGGCGCTGGGCAGCCGCGTGGCGATTGGCGGGCAGGATTGCCACGCCAAGGCAAGTGGCGCGCATACGGGCGATCTCTCGGCCGAGATGATTGCCGATACCGGGGCGACGCATGTGATCGTCGGCCACTCCGAGCGCCGGACCGACCATGCCGAAACCGACGCGATGGTCCGCGCCAAGGCTGAGGCGGCGTGGCGGGCCGGGCTGGTTGCGATCCTGTGCATCGGCGAGACGGAGGCCGAGCGTCGCGGCGGCACGACGCTTTCGGTGGTCGACACGCAACTGGCCGGATCGGTGCCCGACGCGGCGACGGCCGACAATCTCGTCATCGCCTATGAGCCCGTCTGGGCCATCGGCACGGGCCTGACGCCGTCCAACGCCGATATCGCCGAAGTCCACGCCCACATCCGCCAGCGACTCGTCGCGCGCTTCGGCAAGGCGGGTGAGGGGATGCGCATTCTCTATGGCGGCTCGGTCAAGCCTTCCAACGCCGGCGAAATTCTTCGGATCGCGGATGTCGACGGAGCGCTCGTCGGGGGCGCCAGCCTGAAGGCAGCGGACTTCCTCGGCATCGCCGCGGCCTATGCCTGAACGTCGCGGCCGTCTTGTCATGCGACAGGCGCTCGCCATATCAGGGCCACGGCACTGGAAACGGCGAAACCGATCGTGTACAAGGCCGCCAGCTTTTATGAATTCTGATCAGAGACATCGATGCAGACAGTCATCATCGTGATCCACCTGATGGTGGTCGTCGCGCTCGTCGCCGTTGTGTTGCTGCAGCGGTCCGAGGGCGGCGCGCTTGGAATTGGTGGCGGCGGCGGGTTCATGTCGGCGCGCGGCTCGGCCAACGTGCTGACGCGGACGACGGCGATCCTCGCGACCATCTTTTTCCTGACGTCGCTGGGCCTCACCCTGCTCACGCGCTACGGCGAGCGGCCGTCCTCGATCCTTGATCAGATCCAGAGCCAGTCGCCCGCGCCGGGTGCTGCGGGTGGCTCGGGTCAGGGTATCCTGGACCAGCTTCCTGCCCGTCAGACGCCCGCGGCTCCCGCCGCAGGCGAGCCGGCACCGGCAGGTCAGGCTGCACCCGCTGGCGAGGCCGCTCCGGCCGCGACGCCCGCGCCCGCCGAGCCGGCTGCGCCCGCAGTTCCCAGCTCGCAGTAGTCGCGTAAAGCCTTTCTCCTCACGCGTCGCCGCGCGGTTCCGTGCGGCGACGTTTTATTTGGAGGAAGGCGAATTGCTGAATGATGGTCGAGCCGTCAGTCTGTGCGGCGGCTGGATCTTGTCGTAACGAATCGGTCGATCGGAAACTGAGGTAGAGGCCCATGGCGCGGTACATTTTCATCACCGGCGGTGTGGTTTCCTCGCTTGGCAAGGGCATCGCCTCGGCGGCGCTCGGAGCGATGCTCCAGTCGCGAGGCTACAAGGTCCGTCTGAGGAAGCTCGATCCCTATCTGAACGTCGATCCGGGCACGATGAGCCCGTATCAGCACGGCGAAGTGTTCGTCACCGACGACGGCGCCGAGACGGATCTGGACCTCGGTCACTATGAGCGCTTCACGGGGCGCCCGGCCTCGAAGGCCGATTCGGTCACCACCGGCCGGATCTACCAGGAGATCATCGCCAAGGAGCGCCGCGGCGATTATCTCGGCGGCACGGTGCAGGTGATCCCGCATGTGACCGACGCCATCAAGGCGTTCGTGCTGTCCGGCAATGACGACGTCGATTTCGTGCTCTGCGAGATCGGCGGCACCGTCGGCGATATCGAGGCGATGCCGTTCCTCGAGGCGATCCGCCAGATCGGCAACGACCTGCCGCGCGGCCAGGTGGTCTACATTCACCTGACGCTGCTGCCCTATATCCCAAGCGCGGGCGAGCTGAAGACCAAGCCGACCCAGCACTCGGTCAAGGAGCTGCGTTCGATCGGCATTCAGCCCGACATCCTGCTCTGCCGCAGCGACCGTCCGATCCCGAAGGAGGAGCGCCGCAAGCTGTCGCTCTTCTGCAATGTCCGCGAAACGGCCGTGATCCAGGCGCTCGACGTCGCGCATATCTACGACGTTCCGACGAGCTACCATGCCGAGGGCCTCGACGACGAGGTGCTGGCGGCATTCGGAATCACCGACGCGGCGCCGCCCGTCCTCGACAAGTGGAAGGCGCTGACCAACAAGCTGCGCAGCCCCGAGGGCGAAGTCACGATCGCCGTCGTCGGCAAGTACACGGGCCTCAAGGACGCCTACAAGTCGCTGATCGAGGCGCTGCAGCACGGCGGCATCGCCAATACGGTCAAGGTCAACATCGACTGGATCGAGAGCGAGATCTTCGAGAAGGAAGATCCGGCGCCGTATCTGGAGCGGGTCAACGGCATCCTGGTGCCGGGCGGCTTCGGCGAGCGCGGCTCGGAAGGCAAGATCAAGGCGGCCGGCTTCGCGCGTCGCCACAACGTGCCGTATTTCGGCATCTGCTTCGGCATGCAGATGGCGGTGATCGAGGCGGCGCGGAATCTCGCTGGCGTCGAAAAGGCCAGCTCGACGGAGTTCGGCCCGACCGAGGAGCCCGTCGTCGGCATCATGACCGAATGGCTGAAGGGCAACATGCTCGAGAAGCGGCATTCGGCTGGCGATCTCGGCGGCACCATGCGGCTTGGCGCCTATGAGGGCCATCTCGCCCCCGGTTCGAAGATTGCCGAGATCTACGGCTCGACCACGATTTCCGAGCGCCATCGCCACCGCTACGAGGTCAACATCGACTATCGCGA
Source organism: Pseudomonadota bacterium (assembly GCA_023391905.1). Classification (GTDB taxonomy): domain Bacteria; phylum Pseudomonadota; class Alphaproteobacteria; order Rhizobiales; family Kaistiaceae; genus Kaistia. The sequence goes on from JAEWAD010000166.1 coordinate 8,756, forward strand.
GCGGCTGGAGAACTGCGGCCTGATCTTCGCCGGCATGTCGCCCGACGGCGTCCTGCCGGAGACCGTCGAGCTCAAGGACCATCCCTGGTTCATCGGCGTGCAGTATCACCCCGAGCTCAAGTCCCGCCCGCTGGACCCGCATCCGCTGTTCGCGTCGTTCATCGCCGCCGCCATCGAGAAGGCGCGCCTCGTCTGAGGCGTGCGCCCGAACGTTCCGCGCCGCGCGGGACGTTCCTGGGCTGGCTTGTCCACAATCCGCCTCAGTCATGCGGAAAGTGCGCTTGTGAGGGTTTTCCACGCGCATGGGTCGCGTCGCCGCCTGTGACGTTGTAAGGGTCTGGCGACGGACGCATGGCCTCTAGCTTCGGTGAAAGATGACGACTGCCCCCAATGCGCATGTGACGGCCGGCACCGCGACCTTCGGCAACGACCTGCCGCTGACGCTCATCGCCGGTCCCTGCCAGCTCGAAAGCCGGCAGCATGCCTTCGACATGGCCGGCCGGCTCAAGGAAATGACCGCCGCGCTCGGCATCGGGCTCGTCTACAAATCGTCCTTCGACAAGGCCAACCGCACCAGTCTTTCCGGCCAGCGCGGCGCGGGGCTCGACGCGGCGCTGCCGATCTTCGCCGATATCAAGAAGGAATTCGGGCTGCCGATCCTGACCGACATCCATGAGCGTGAGCAGTGCGCCGTGGTGGCCGAAGTGGTCGACATCCTCCAGATTCCCGCCTTCCTGTCGCGCCAGACCGATCTCCTGATCGCCGCCGCCGAGACGGGCAGGGTGATCAACGTCAAGAAGGGGCAGTTCCTCGCGCCCTGGGACATGAAGAACGTCCTGGCCAAGCTCGTCGAAAGCGGCAATCCCAATGTGCTGCTGACCGAGCGCGGCGCCTCCTTCGGCTACAACACCCTCGTTTCCGACATGCGCGCGCTGCCGATCATGGCGGCCATGGGCGCGCCGGTGATCTTCGACGCCACGCATTCCGTCCAGCAGCCGGGCGGGCAGGGCACCTCCTCCGGTGGCCAGCGCGAATTCGTCTCGGTCCTCGCCCGCGCGGCGGTCGCCGTTGGCGTGGCGGGCGTCTTCATCGAAACCCATCAGGATCCCGACAATGCACCGTCGGACGGTCCCAACATGATTCAGATCGATCAGCTTCCCGCGCTTCTCGAGCAGCTGGTGGCCTTCGACAAGCTCGCAAAGGCCTGACCGGTCGCGTTCGCGACGGAAGTGACTTGTGGGATGATGTGAAACAATCGCAGGATGCCAACCTGCGTCATGTGAGAAGAAGCAGCCGTCGCGATGGACCCGAACGAACTCGTCGTCATTCTCGAACGGGCGATTGCAAATCTTCCCGATCAATCGGCGGATGGCCGCCGGCGCGTCTATGAGCGCGTCGAGAAGACGATTCGCAACACGTGCACGTCGGCCGACGGCGTGCTCGACAACGAGCGATATCGGGAACTCCGTCGCGATCTCGGCACGGCCATCGCCACCATCGAGAAGCAGGCGCGGGTTTCGGCCCGAACCAACATCCATCCTCAAGCCGTTGCGGCACCGGCCCCACCGCCGCCGGCGCCGGCGTTGGAGCCCTCGGTCGAGATCCCTCCGCCGCTGGAATATTCATCCGAGGCGCCTCCGCGCCGCTGGGTAAAGCCCGTCGGGATTGGCGTGCTGGTCCTCGCGCTTCTGCTTGGCGGCGCCTATGCCGTCCTGCCGGGCGGCCCGCTGAACGGCCTTGTCAGCAGCGACGGCGCTCCCGCCCAGCCGGATTCGAAGCCCGAGCCGATCGCTGCGACACCCGACCCGGCGCCGACACCTGCCGATCCTCCTGTCCGGGACGTCACCGCAGCACCGCCGGCGCCGCAGCCGGATCCCGCCGCTCCGGCAGCGTCAGAGCCGGCTCCCGACGCCACCGCTTTCGCACCTGCGCCCGCGGAGCCGGGCGTTCCGCGCGTCACCGACGTCAAGGTCGCCATCCTGAACGGCGCGTCGGCCTGGCGCGTGGAGCCGCTGACCGGCTTCGAGGCCGACCCTGACGGCGGGCCGGTGATGGCGGTCGCACAGGACAAGAACTCGCCGCTGCTGGTCTCGCTCTATTGCGATACGCCGGAGCTGATGGTGTTCCGCGTCGCGTTCGGCGCGGATCCGGACACGCTTCGTCGGGAGCTCGCGGAGCGCGGGCAGCTCGACGGCGTCCAGCGCCAGCGGATCCAGGTCAAGACGGACCGCAACGAGGGCTTCGCCGGCGATTTCCTGGCGCTGACGCAGCACAGCTGGGGCATCCGGCTGGCGCCCGACAACATCGAGACGCTGCGCGCCGGCAAAGAGATCGAGATTTCGGTCAACGATTCGCCGACGGGCACCGTGTCGCTGAGTGGCGCGACGCCGGCGATCGACGAGGCGCTCGCGGGCGCTTCCTGCCGGTAGCCGCCTTCAGCCGCGGCCGCGATAGGGCGCGACGCCCTGGTCCGGCAGCCAGACATGCTCCGGAACCGGACCGGTCTGCCAGAACACGTCGATCGGGATGCCGCCGCGCGGATACCAGTAGCCGCCGATTCGCAGCCAGTGCGGATCCAGCAGCGCGGTGAGCCGCTTGGCGATGTCGATCGTGCAGCCTTCATGGAAGGCGCCGTGGTTGCGGAACGCCTGCAGGTAGAGCTTCAGCGACTTGGATTCGACCAGCCAGTCGCGCGGCACGTAGTCGATCACCAGATGCGCGAAATCCGGCTGCCCTGTCACGGGACAGAGCGACGTGAACTCCGGCGCCGCAAAGCGCGCGACATAGAGCGTGTCGGGATGCGGATTGGGCACGCGATCCAGGACGGTCTGGTCGGGGCTCTCCGCGACCTTCACGTCACGGCCCAGTTGCAGCGTGTCGTCGGTCATGGCTGACCTCCTTCAGCGGGGTTCGAGCAGCGTCTGGCTCCTTCTGTCGAACCGCCAGCTGGCAAAGCCCTTCAATTCCGTGCCGCCCCACCAGCGGTCGATGCCGTTGGTGGCGACGTGGTCCTGCGCGCCGGACAGGATGTCCTCGCCCATGTCGGTGAGGCTGAGCGGCGCCATCACATATTCCGCATGAACTTCGGAATCGGCGTGCGAGTAGCGCGCATGCAGGCCGCTGACCAGCGGGAAGTCGCAGAACGCGAGCGAATCGATGATGGCATAGAACGGCCAGGTGCCCATGAAGGGCGCGTCCTCGGCCTCGCGCGCCTGGCGGAAGAGCGCCGCCGGCGACAGCTCGTCCATGCCGACGGCGTCGAGCAGCCGCATCTCGGTGCGGTTCAGTCCCGTGCCGGGTTGCGGCAGCTCCTCCAGGAACCGGGCTAGGGCGTCCTGCAGGAACGGGAACCCCTTGATCGGCTTGGCGGCGCGGCGGGCGATCGGCTCGGGCGTCGGGGCGGTCAGCTCGCTCCAGATCGTCGAGGCGGTCTGCAACAAGGCTGGGCTCACGCGCACGCCGTCGATGGCGAAGCGCATCACCGTATCCGGGCGCTCCTGCTCGAAGAAGCTGTCCGCCTGCACGAGGACGATGCCCTTGCTGCGCTCCTCGCGGGCAAAGAAGTCAAGCACCTGAACGAGTTGCAACTGATCGTAGAGATCGTGCTCGAACCAGAGTTCGATGCGGTCGAACTCGGCGTGGCGGCGCATCACGGCGTCCCGCTCGGCGAAAGTGGCCGCGATCGTGTCCGGATCGAACTGGAACTGCGCGGCGAGATGGGCGGCCCGCACGGCCGACACCGCCTCGAGCGTATCGAGCGCCGGCAGCGGACCGTCATGCAGCACGTCGCGCCACGGCAGGATGATGGCGCGGCTGCCCGCGGCAGCAAGCAAGTCGGCGGTCTGGTCGCCGTTGGTGATGAGGAGTGTCGTCATGCCGTCTTCATCTTCCGATGCGAGACGGAACGCAACAGGCGTCTGGCCGGGGCGGGCTGCGACGGGCCGCGGCTTCAGGCCTTGCCCAGAGTTTCTCGCGCATCCCCTTCCGCCTTGCCGCGCGGCAGGCTAGAAGCTGCCAGAGTTGAGCCGAACCGTCCGAGAACAAGGATTTCCGCATGACCGCCATCATCGATATCACCGCCCGCCAGATCCTCGACAGCCGCGGCAATCCGACGGTCGAGGTCGACGTCCTGCTCGAGGATGGTTCGCTCGGCCGCGCCGCCGTTCCGTCGGGCGCCTCGACCGGCGCGCATGAGGCGGTCGAACTGCGTGACGGCGACAAGTCCCGTTATCAGGGCAAGGGCGTGCTGAAGGCGGTCGAGGCCGTCAATGGCGAGATCTTCGACGCGATCGGCGGCATGGAAGCCGAGGATCAGGCGATGATCGACGGCACGATGATCGATCTCGACGGCACGCCGAACAAGGCGCGCCTCGGCGCCAATGCCATTCTCGGCGTCTCGCTGGCGCTGTCCAAGGCCGCGGCCGAAGCCGCCGGCCAGCCGCTCTACCGCTATGTCGGCGGCGTCAATGCCAAGGTCCTGCCGGTGCCGATGATGAACATCATCAATGGCGGCGCCCATGCCGACAATCCGATCGATTTCCAGGAGTTCATGATCCTGCCGGTCGGCGCGCCGACGCTGGCCGAGGGCGTGCGCTGGGGCGCGGAAGTGTTCCACACGCTGAAGAAGGCTCTGAAGGACGCCGGCCACAACACCAATGTCGGCGACGA
>JAEWAD010000204.1 GCA_023391905.1 Pseudomonadota bacterium
TCCTCAAGCAGAGCCTTGCCCGTCGCCAGCCCCAGCCCGCCGGCAGCCCCGGTCACCAGCGCCACCTTCCCCTTGCCCGCCATCGTCCCTCCCGATTTCCCAACTACACGGCCCCGCGGCCGTGGTCTAAAGTCTGCACTAACGGCATCCCAGAGGAAGCACCATGAAGGTCCTGCACCACTACATCAACGGCAAGCGCGTCTCCGGCAAGGGGCGCTCCGGCGACGTCTACAATCCGGCAACCGGCGAGAAGGCGGCGCAGGTGCCCTTCGCTTCGAAGGCCGAGGTCGAGACGGCGATCGCCGCCGCCGAGGCAGCACTCCCCGCCTGGTCGGCGCTGGCGCCGCTGCAGCGCGCCCGCGTCATGTTCCGCTTCAAGGAGCTGGTCGAGAAGAACATCGACGAGCTCGCCCAGATGATCACCAGCGAGCACGGCAAGACGCTGGCGGACGCCAAGGGGTCGGTGATCCGCGGCATCGAGGTCGTCGAGTTCGCTTGCGGCATCCCGCACCTGCTCAAAGGCGACTTCACCGAGCAGGTCGGGCGCGGCATCGATTCATGGTCGATGCGTCAGCCCTTGGGCGTGTGCGCCGGCATCACGCCGTTCAACTTCCCGGCCATGGTCCCGATAAGGAGGTCGTCGCAGCAGTCGAACCGACCCTCGTGAAGGCGAAAACGTTCATCGACAAGACCGAGAGCGCCCGCATCTTCCGCGGCGATCCCGCCGAGTGGCGCGAGGCCTTCCGCCTGCTGCAGGCGCGCGAGGCCTGGCAGGCGGACGGCGCCTGGATCACGAAGCACAAGCCGAAGCTCGGGCCGGACGTGCAGGAGCGCTTCGACATTGCCAGCAAGGTGACGGACGCCCAGCTCGAGGGGCCCCGCCGCCTGCGCGAAGAGGTGACCGCCGCGATGGCCGACCTGCTCGCGGATGGCGCCGTGTTGTGCCTGCCCTCCTCGCCCGTGCCGGCGCCGAAGCGCGATGCGTCCCTGGAGGTCCTGGGCGATGTCCGGCTGCGCACGATGGCTCTCACCTGCGTCGCCGGACTTGCACGGCTGCCGCAGATCAGCATTCCGGCCGGGAAGGTCGGCGACGCGCCCGTGGGCCTATCCTTCATCGCCGCCCAGGGCGAAGATATGATGCTGCTGGCCCTGGGGCGCGCGGTCGCGGGATAACACGCGCGAACCGTCGACTCAGGCATGATTTCTTCACGCATCTGCACGGGGCCTTGATCGTGCTTTACAAGGACAGCAGCAAGCGACAGCCGGGAGGAGAAGGATGATTCGGATCTGGGGCCGCAAGAACTCGATCAATGTGCAGAAGGTGATGTGGGCGGTCGGCGAGATCGGCCTTGAGCACGAACGCATCGACGCTGGCGGCGCCTTCGGCCGCAACAAGGATCCAGACTACCTCAAGATGAACCCGAACGGCCTCGTCCCCGTCCTGCAGGATGGAGAGCTCACGCTGTGGGAGTCGAACGCGATCGTCCGCTATCTGGCGGCGCGCTACGGCGACGAAAGCCTGTGGTCGGAAGAACCCGCCGTGCGCGCCGAGACCGACAAGTGGATGGACTGGATGATCACCACCCTGAACCCGGCGATCTTCCCGACCTTCTGGGGCCTGATCCGCACGCCTCCCGCCGAACGCGACATGAAGGCGATCGAGGCGGCGCGCGTGAAGACGGCGGAGCTGCTCAAGATCTTCGAGGCGCACATGGCGCACCGGCTGTTCGTCGGTGGCACGACCCTGTCCATCGGCGACATCCCGATGGGTGTCTTCGTCAAGCGCTGGTTCGCCCTGCCGATCGAACGGCCCAACTACCCGGCCGTCGCCGCCTATTACGAGCGGCTGAAGCAGCGCCCCGCCTTCGTCACCCACGTCGAGAGCATTCCGCTGACCTGATCAGTCGAACTGCAGCCCGCCGTTCAAGTCGAGGATCTCGCCGGTGATGAAGCCGGCGAGCGGAGAAACGAAGAAGCGCACGCAGTGCGCGAATTCCTCCGGCTCGCAGAAACGGCCAACCGGAATCTGCGCCACCAGCCGCTGACGCTGCTCCTCGGTGAGCTGCTCGGTGACCATCGCCGTGCGCACATGAGCAGGTGCTATGCCGTTCACGGTGACACCATGCGACGCGCATTCGCGCGCGAGCGAGAAGGTCAGCGCCTGCAAGGCGCCCTTGGAAACGGTGTACGCCGTGCCGGCGGTCAGCCCGCCGGACTTCATCGCGAAGGAGCAGGTGTTGACGATGCGGCCCCAGCGCCGCGCCTTCATGCCGGGCAGCGCGAGCTTCGAGAGGTAAAAGGCGCTGTCGAGATTGACGGCGAGTACCTTGTGCCACTCCTCGGCCGTGGTCGCGTCGATCTTGTTGTTGGAGAGGATGCCCGCGTTGTTCACCAACACATCGACCGGGCCGAGCTCCGTCTCGATACGACGAAACGCCGCTTCGACCTGCCGCTGGTCCGAGACATCGACGGCGACCGCATGCGCACCGAGCGGGCGGCTCAGCACCTCCAGCTTCTGCGCGTTCAGATCGGCCATCGCCACGGTGAATCCGTCCTCAAGTAGAGCTTTGCTCGTTGCCAGGCCCAGCCCGCCGGCCGCCCCCGTTACCAGCGCCACCTTCTCCTTACCCGCCATCATCCCTCCCGATTTTCCCAGCTGCACGGCGCCGGGGCCGTGGTCTAAAGTCGGCACAAACGCCATCCGAGAGGAAACACAATGAAGGCCCTGCACCACTACATCAACGGCAAGCGCGTGTCCGGCAAGGGGCGGTCCGGCGACGTGTACAACCCGGCAACCGGAGAGAAGTCGGCACAGGTGCCTTTCGCCTCGAAATCCGAGGTCGAGGCCGCGATCGCCGGTGCCGAGGCGGCACTCGGGGCCTGGTCGGCGATGCCGCCACTGCAGCGCGCCCGCGTGATGTTCCGCTTCAAGGAGCTGGTCGAGAAGAACATCGACGAGCTCGCGCAGATGATCACAAGCGAGCACGGCAAGACGCTCCCCGACGCCAAGGGCTCGGTCATCCGCGGCCTCGAGGTGGTCGAGTTCGCCTGCGGCATCCCGCATCTCTTGAAGGGCGAGTTCACCGAGCAGGTCGGCCGCGGCATCGATTCCTGGTCGATGCGCCAGCCGCTCGGCGTGTGCGCCGGCATCACGCCGTTCAACTTCCCGGCCATGGTCCCGATGTGGATGTTCCCGATGGCGCTCGCCTGCGGCAACACCTTCATCCTCAAGCCGTCGGAGAAGGACCCGTCCTGCCCGCTGCGGCTAGCCGAGCTGATGAGCGAAGCCGGCGCTCCCCCGGGCGTGCTCAATGTCGTCAACGGCGACAAGGAAGCGGTCGACACCTTGCTGACCGATCCGCGCGTCGCCGCGATCAGCTTCGTCGGCTCGACGCCGATCGCCGAGTACATCTATCACACGGGCTGCGCGCACAATAAGCGGGTCCAGGCCCTGGGCGGCGCCAAGAACCACATGGTGGTGATGCCGGACGCCGATCTCGACCAGGCCACCGACGCGCTGATGGGGGCCGGGTACGGCTCGGCGGGCGAGCGCTGCATGGCGATCTCGGTGGCGGTCGCCGTCGGCAAGGTCGGCGACAAGCTGATGGAGAAGCTGGCGCCGCGCGTGCGCAGCCTCAAGGTCGGTCCCGGCACCGATCCCGAGGCCGAGATGGGGCCGCTCGTCTCCAAGCAGCACTACGACAAGGTACGCTCCTATATCGACGAGGGCGTGCGCGAGGGCGCCAAGCTCGTCGTCGATGGCCGCGGCCTGAAGCTACAGGGCTACGAGAACGGCTATTTCATGGGCGGCTCGCTGTTCGACGACGTCCGGCCCAGCATGAAGATCTATAAGGAGGAGATCTTCGGCCCCGTACTGTCGGTCGTGCGCGTACCGGATTTCGACAACGCCTTGAAGCTCGTCAACGAGCACGAGTTCGGCAATGGCACCGCGATCTTCACCCGCGACGGCGACGCCGCGCGCGAGTTCGCCAACCGGGCCAAGATCGGCATGGTCGGCGTCAACGTGCCGATTCCCGTGCCGCTCGCCTTCCACAGCTTCGGCGGCTGGAAGCGGTCCCTGTTCGGCGACATCCACATGCACGGGCCGGAGGGCGTACGCTTCTACACCAAGCTGAAGACCGTCACCTCGCGCTGGCCCACCGGCATCCGCGCGGGCGCCGAATTCATCATGCCGACGATGAAGTGAGGGCGTCGCACGCCCAGGCCGCTCGCTCCCGCGAGCCCGCATACGAGCCTCCGCACGGACCGAAGCCCCAAGACTCGACCATGCGGCCATGCAGCGCAGGGTGATCAGGCGACCCTAAGGAAATGCACGCTGAAGAGGGCCCGCGGGTCGGTCCAGGCCGCTTCGGGATAGAACCCGGCCCGCCCGGCGAGGCGCTGGAACGTCTCGATATCGTATTTGTACGAGTACTCGGTATGGATGCGTTCACCCGCGCGGAACGCGAAGGTCCGCCCGGCGACCCGGACCCGCTGGTGCGCCAGGCTGCGGATGTAGATCTCTATCCGCCCCTCCCGTTCGTCGTAGAACGCCTCGTGGGCAAAGCGCGAAAGGTCGAAACTCCCATCGAGCTCGCGATTCATGCGCTCCAGCAGGTTGAGATTGAATTCGGCCGTGACGCCCTGCCCGTCGTTATAGGCGGCTTCGAGCACGGTTCGGTCTTTCCTGAGATCGACGCCGATCACCATTGCGCCGCCCGAGCCGAGCACGGTCGTGCAGCGGTCGAGGAAGGCCTCGGCCTCGGTGGGCTCGAGGTTTCCGATCGTCGAGCCCGGGAAGAAGCCGATGCGCGTTCCGCTGGCCCATGGCAGCGCCGGAACGAAATCGTCGCGCGTATAGTCGGCGCAGATCGGGACGATCTCGAGACCGTTGAACTCCCGCGTCAGCTCGAGCGCCGCAGCTTCGAGCTGGGCGCGCGAGATATCGATCGGCACGTAGCAGGACGGCTGCAGCGCCTCGAGCAGGGTCCGCGTCTTCTCGCTGGAGCCGCTGCCGAACTCGACGAGCTGCGGGCGCGGGCCGGCGAGAGCCGCGATCTCGTCCGCCCGGCGCCACAGAACGCGCCGCTCGGTGCGTGTCGGATAGTATTCCGGCAGCGTGCAGATCCGCTCGAACAGCGCCGAGCCGCGCGCGTCGTACAGGAACTTGCACGGGATCGCCTTGCGTTCGCGCGACAGGCCCGCCAGCACGGCCTTGCGGAAGCTCTCCTCGGTTGGTGCGAGATCGATCAGGTTGATGACTGCGTCGTTCATGCATACTCCGCGAG
>JAEWAD010000208.1 GCA_023391905.1 Pseudomonadota bacterium
CCGCCATATAGGCGAACTCGAATCGGGCAACCCGGAAGCCGGTCCTGGCGAGCGCTGCCGCCGCGGCGGTCATCGACGCCGAATCCATCGGCGCGCCGGCGCCATGGGCCAGGAGAATCGTTGCGGCCGAATCGTCGGGCCCGTCGAAAAGGAAATGCATCGCCATGGTCCCGTCCGGTCCTCCACAAGGGTGACGATCCTGGCGCGGCTCCGATGCGGCGGCAACAGGCATGCCCTCCCCGCCATCGCCGCGCATGGGAGCCACCCGGCTGGCGGGCCAAACCTTCCGCATGGTAAGGCTGTGAGCCGCACGCGGGCCATGGCTCGCCGTCGCGAACTGGGAGGGTTCCATGCCCCTGAACGGGTCCACTGCATTTCGGCTGGCCGGCCGCCTGTCCTTGGCCGGTCTCGCGCTCGGCCTCGCCGGGCTCGGCATCGTCTCGATGACCACCAAGAGCGAAGCCGTCGTCTACTGCAAGCGTGTCGGCTATCCGGTCGGCTGCGTGGTCAGGCCCGCCGCCCCGGTCGTCTATTGCCAGAACGGCGTCTACGTCAAAGGCTGCGTCGCCCGACCGGCGCCGCGCGTCGTCTACTGCAAGCGCGTCGGCTACCCGAAAGGATGCGTCGTTCGCTGACCGCCCTTAGTCTGCGTCAGAAGGAAGGGCGCGCAGTCGCTCGACGAGAGCCTCGCGCGCCTCGGGCGAATAGGGCTCGCGGGTCCCCTGCCCCCAGACGGGGCCGGGCCAGGCAGCGTCGCCGACCGAGCGGCCGATGATGTGGACATGCATCTGGCGGACGATGTTGCCGAGCGCACCGACATTGAGCTTGTCGAATTTCGCCACCGCGCCGAGCGCGGCACAGGCCTGCTTGATCTCGACAGCCAGCACGGCGAGTTCGTCCTCGGCAAGCTCCGTCCATTCCTCGAGGTCCGGCTTGCGTGGCAGGAGCAGCAGCCAGGGAAAGCGGCGGTCATCCATCAGCCGGAGCTGGCAGAGGGGCCACTCCGCGACCAACACGCTGTCGGCCGCGATGCGCTCATTGACCTCGAATCCGGCGCTCATGCCGCGGTCTCCGCCAGCAGGCCGTCGAAATAGGCGATGGTGTGCCGCAGCCCCTCGTCCAGCTCGATGGTCGGCTTCCAGCCCAGCGTCTTTCCGGCCAGCGTGATATCGGGTTTGCGCTGGCGCGGATCGTCGGAGGGCAGCGGCTGGAACACCAGCTTCGAGGACGAGCCCGTCAGCGCGATCACCCGCTCCGCCAGCTGGCGGATGGTGAACTCGTTCGGATTGCCGATATTGATCGGCCCGGTCACCTCATCCCCCGTCTCCATCAGGCGGACCATGCCGTCGAGCAGGTCGTCGACATAGCAGAAGGAGCGCGTCTGCTGGCCCTCGCCATAGATGGTGATGTCCTCGCCGCGCAGCGCCTGCACGATGAAGTTCGACACCACGCGGCCGTCGTTCGGGTGCATGCGCGGACCATAGGTATTGAAGATCCGCATCACCTTGATGCGCAGCTTATGCTGGCGCCAGTAGTCGAAGAACAGCGTCTCGGCGCAACGCTTGCCCTCGTCGTAGCAGGAGCGGATGCCGATCGGGTTGACGTTGCCCCAATAGTCCTCGGTCTGCGGATGCACGGACGGGTCGCCATAGACCTCGGAGGTCGAGGCCTGCAGGATCTTCGCCTTCACGCGCTTGGCAAGGCCGAGCATGTTGATCGCGCCGTGCACGCTGACCTTGGTCGTCGCGACGGGATCATGCTGGTAGTGCACCGGCGAAGCGGGACAGGCGAGATTGTAGATCTCGTCGACCTCGACATAGAGCGGGAAGGTCACGTCGTGGCGCATGAGCTCGAAGCGCTTGTGACCGATCAGATGCTCGATGTTGCGCCGCGAGCCGGTGAAGAAATTGTCGGCGCAGAGCACCTCGTCGCCGCGCGCCAGCAAGCGGTCGCAGAGATGCGAGCCCAGGAACCCTGCCCCTCCGGTAACAAGTATCCGTTTGTTGGAATGCATGGGGACCTCTCGAATCGTGGTGGCGCATCCTGACCGGTTTTCCCGCACCCGCCAATGTAGCGATCCGGCGCATGCGAGGCATTTCCGCCACAGCCTTTGGGGGAAGGCCAGATTGTCGCGCCGGCGCGCGAATCCGCCTTGATTCCGCCGTCAGCCGGGGTTTGCATCAGGCTGCAACCATGGCTGGTGAGTCCACTTGCCGGATTGCTGCCCCTGCATACCGTCCGAGGCCGACGTGTCCACCATTGCCGCGCAGTGCCGCGTTCCCACAAACGCGGGCCTGCATCAGCCGCCAATTCGGGTGGCTGCCCCATGACCGCGATCCTGCCTGCCACCAATGAACAGGCCGAGCGCGTCGTCGCCGGCATCCTGATCGCCCTGTCGGGGAACATCATGTTCGCGACCAGCGACGCGATCGTGAAGCTCCTGACGGCCCGCTACTCCGTCTTCCAGATCATCGTCAGCCAGGCGGTTTTCGCGCTGATCCCGCTGACCGTGATGGTCCTGCGAAAAGGCAGCTTCCTCCGCCTGCGCGTGCACCATCCTCGCCTGGTGCTGGCGCGCGCGGTGCTCGCCGGCACGGCGACGGTGTTCGGCTTCTACAGCTTCTCGCAGCTGCCGCTGGCCGAAAGCTATTCGATCGCCTTCTGCACGCCGCTCTTCGTCACGCTGCTGTCGATCCCGATCCTCGGCGAGAAGGTCGGCCTGCATCGCTGGGGCGCGGTTCTCGTCGGCTTCATCGGCATCATCGTCATGGTGCGTCCCGGCTTCGAGACGCTGCATGCCGGACACGCTGCCGCCCTGGTCGGCGCGTGCCTCGGCGCCTTCACCGTGCTGGTCATGCGCCGCATTGCCCGTGAGGAAGCGCATGCCGTGATGGTGCTGGCCGTGGTCGCCGGTCTGATCGTGGTCAGCCTGCCCGGCATGATCCTGACCTTCCGGATGCCGACCCTGCCGGACATGGCGCTGTTCGCCTGCACCGGCCTTCTCATGGGAAGCGCGCAGTTCTTCGTCGCGAAATCGCTGTCGCTCGCGCCCGCCTCGGTGATCGCGCCGATGCAGTATTCGATGATCCTCTGGGCCATCCTCTACGGCGCGCTGCTGTTCGGCACGGCCGTGGACCCGGTCATGATCCTGGGCGCAGCGATCGTGATCGCCAGCGGGCTCTACATCATGCATCGCGAGCGTCGTCGCGCCCGCCAGAGCCGGCTGAGCTAGCTCGAAAGGGGGACCGGCACCTCTCCCACGGGAGAGGTGCCCCCTATGTCGAATCCGATCGATGGGAACCCTAGAATTGCGGTTCCGGCTGGCCGGCCGCCCGGCAGGCGGCCACCAGCGTATTCGCCATCAGCATGGCGATCGTCATCGGGCCGACGCCGCCTGGAACTGGCGTGATCGCGCTCGCGACAGCCGCCGCCTCGTCATAGGCGAAATCGCCGACGAGGCGCGTCTTGCCCTCGCCGCGCTCGGGCGCGGGGATCCGGTTCATGCCGACATCGATGACGACGGCGCCGGGCTTGACCCAGTCGCCACGCACCATCTCCGGCCGTCCGACGGCGGCGACGATGATGTCGGCCTTGCGCGCCAGCGCCGGCAGGTCGCGGCTGCGCGAATGCGCCACCGTCACGGTGCAGCTCTCCTGCAGGAGCAACTGCGCCATCGGCTTGCCGACGATGTTGGAACGACCGATGACCAGCGCATCCTTGCCGGCGAGATCGGCGCCGAGTACCCGCTTGGCCAGCACGAGGCAGCCGGCCGGCGTGCACGACACCAGCGCGCGGCTGCGCTCGCCGATCGCGAGCCGGCCGACATTGATCGGATGGAAGCCATCGACGTCCTTGGCGGGATCGATCGCCTCGATCACCTTCGTCGTGTCGATGTGGCGCGGCAGCGGCAGCTGCACCAGGATGCCGTGGATGGCCGGGTCGGCGTTGAGCGCGGCGACGATCGCCAGCACGTCAGCCTCGCTCGTATCGGCGGGCAGCGTGTGCTGGACCGAATGGAAGCCGAGCTCCTTCGCCTTCTTGCCCTTCGCCCCGACATAGACCTGGCTTGCCGCGTCGTCGCCGACGAGGACGACCGCGAGGCCGGGCGCGCGCCCGCCGGCGGCGACGAGCCGCGCGGTCTCGACCGCCACGCTGGCCGTGATTTCGGCGGCGACCGCCTTGCCGTCGATGACGGCCGCGGCCTTATCGGAAGACGACAGTCCGTGTGTCATTGAGAAGGACCCGATGCTCGAGATGGAACTTGACCGCACGGGCCAGCACAGTGTTCTCGATGTCGCGGCCGATGGCGATCAGCTCCTCGACGGACATCGAATGATCGACGCGGCCGACATCCTGCTCGATGATCGGACCCTCGTCGAGTTCGGCGGTGACATAGTGCGCCGTCGCGCCGATCAGCTTGACGCCGCGATCATGCGCGCGGTGATAGGGCTTGGCGCCCTTGAAGCTCGGCAGGAACGAGTGGTGGATGTTGATCACCCGGCCGGCGAGCCGCGCCGACATGTCGTCGGACAGCACCTGCATGTAGCGCGCGAGCACGACCAGATCGATCTGCTGCGCCTCGATCAGGCCGAGGATCTCGGCCTCCTGCTCGGCCTTGCTGCGGCCGTCGACCGGAACATAGTGATACGGCAGCCCCTCGCCCTCGACGCGGCGGCGCATCGTCTCATGGTTGGAGACGACGGAAACCAGTTCCATTGGCAGCTGGTCGATCGAGTTGCGATAGAGCAGGTCGTTCAGGCAGTGCCCCATCTTCGAGACGAGGATCATGACGCGCGGCTTCACGCGCAGGTCATGTAGCCGCCACACGAAATCATAGGCCGTCGCGACCGGCTCGAACCCGCGCGAAAAACTCTCGACGGTGGTGTCGGCAAGACCCGAGAACGAGACACGCATGAAGAAGCGGCCGCTGTCCGGATCGCCATACTGGGCGC
>JAEWAD010000219.1 GCA_023391905.1 Pseudomonadota bacterium
CGCCGGTTCGGGCCGGGGCCCGGGCCGCCCCAGGACTGGGCCTCGGCCTCGCCCGGGGCGATCGTCGCCAGCGGGGCCGCGACTGTCGCCGCCAGAAGACCCGCCAACAAGGAACGTCGAGAAAGCATGTTTCCATCCCATCGCTTGTGGGCGCCGTAACGCGCCCGAATGCCACCCGCACAAGTTTAACGCGCGGCGGCGCTCTTTCCGTCGCCTCGTGCGACGAAAAAATCAGAACTTGTAGCCGTTCTGGTCGAGGAACAGCTTCAGCCGGTCGGGGAACTTCAAAACCTTGAGCTGGCCCTTGGCGCAGCTGTCGACATCACCGCCGGTCAGGCAGACCTCCTCGCCCTCGTCCGTCTTCAGATCCCATTTCTCGACGACCGCGTCGAAGGCCTGCTGTCCCTCGCCGGCGCGGACGCTCTGCGCCACCCAGCCGGCCAGGAAGCCGGGCGACTTCCAGCGCTCGTCGGGATCGGCGCCCTCTTCGAGCTGCTTCAGCCATTCGCGATGCGCCTTGGCGAAGCGCGCATCCGTCGTGATGTCGACGACCTTGCCGTCGCGCACCGTGCGGATGACAAGCGGCGCGGCGCTGCAGGCATAGCAGTCGAAGGTGTAGAGGAAGCGGTTGTCGACCGTGACGATCTCGGCCACGCCGTCGCCGGTCAGGTCCTGCAGGTAATCGCCGTCGCCGTCGAAGGCGCCGACTTCCACCGCCACCCAGCCGGTCGGCGTCTTTTCGGCGATCACAACTTCCGAGCAGCAATGCGCGCCGCCGGTATAGTTGCTCAGATAGACTTCCTTGCTGTCATTGGTCGGATCGATCTCGACGATCGACGCACTCATGCCGGGCACCGACATGCCGGACGCGGCGCCGACATGCTCGAGCACCATCTTGCCGTCCACGCTGATCTGGAACACCGGCACGTCATCGTCGGGATCGATGTCCGGACGACGCTCCTGGAACACCCGCACCGTGATGCCCGAATCGCTAACGGTCGCTTCCTTGGCGCCTTCGGCGAATTCGGTGGTCGGATAGGGATTGGCCGTCTCCCCCGCCTCCTCCTGCGCGACCGCGAATCCTGGCTGAACCGCCATCGCCGCCGAAATCATCAGGCCGAGAAGGCCCGCCCTACCGAGAAAGCTTCCGCTGCGCACTTTATCATTCCCAAACTTGGCCCCGTGCCGGCAGTCTAGCGACAGCGGCTTCCGCCGAACAGAAGTTGATGCCACCATCCCCTTATCCCGAGGCGCACCCGTCCGGATGCGCCGTCTCCGAAATCCCGCGACACGCAAGGAACGCCTCATGTCCGACGTCGTTTTGCCCCGCACGGGCGGCCGCCTCATCGTCGAGGCGCTGGAGGCCAATGGCGTCGACCGCGTGTTCTGCGTGCCGGGCGAGAGCTTCCTCGCCGTGCTCGACGCGCTGCATGATTCGCAAATCCCCGTCACCGTGGCGCGGCACGAGGGCGGCGCGGCCATGATGGCGGAGGCATGGGGCAAGCTGACGGGCAAGCCCGGCATCGGCTTCGTGACGCGCGGCCCCGGCGCCACCAACGCCGCCTCTGGCCTGCACGTGGCGATGCAGGATTCGACGCCGATGATCCTGTTCATCGGCCAGGTCGGCCGCTCGATGCGCGAGCGCGAGGCATTCCAGGAGATCGACTACCGGCGCATGTTCGGCGACGTCGTCAAATGGGTTGCCGAGATCGACGAGGCGGCGCGCATCCCCGAGTTCCTCTCGCGCGCTTTCCATGTCGCCATGTCTGGCCGCCCCGGCCCTGTCGTTCTGGCGTTGCCCGAGGACATGCTGCGCGAGAAGGCCGCCGTCGCCGCGGCCGGCCCCGCCGGAGCAATCGAGACCTATCCTGGCCTGACCCAGACGGCGCAGTTGCAGAAGCTGCTCTGGAAGGCCGAGCGACCGCTTCTCGTGCTCGGCGGCTCGCGCTGGAGCGACCAGGCGATCGGTTCGATGCAGCGCTTCGCCGAGCGCTTCGACCTGCCGGTTGGCGTCTCGCTGCGGCGCCAGGGCCTGTTCGACCACGAGCACCCGAACTTCGCCGGCGAAGTCGGCATCGCGATCAACCCGGCGCTGGCGAAACGGGTCAAGGAAGCGGACCTGCTGATCCTCGTCGGCGGCCGGATGAGCGAGATGCCCTCCTCCGGCTACACGCTGCTCAACATTCCCGAGCCGAAGCAGACGCTGGTGCATGTGCATGGCGGCTCGGAGGAGCTCGGCCGGGTCTATCGGCCGGCGCTCGCCATCAACGCCACTCCGAACGGCTTCGCCGCCCAGATCGAGGCCGTGCATCCGCCGGCGACGATCCGCTGGAGCGCGGAGACCCGCGCCGCCAACGCCGCCTATCGCGACTGGTCGGACCCGAAGCCGCGCAATGTCGGCGGCGTCGAGATGGGCGCCGTGATGCGGGCGCTGCGCGACGTCCTGCCGAAGGATGCGATCCTCACCAACGGCGCCGGCAATTATTCGAACTGGGTGCATCGCTATCACCGCTTCTCCGGCCCGCGCACCCAGCTCGCGCCGACCTCCGGCTCGATGGGCTACGGTTTGCCGGCGGCGGTCGCCGCGAAGCTGCGCTTTCCCGAGCGCACCGTCATCGCCTTTGCCGGCGACGGCTGCTTCCAGATGACCAGCCAGGAATTCGGCACGGCGGCGCAGGAAGGCGCGGCGATCCTCGTCATCGTCGTCGACAATGCCATGTACGGCACGATCCGCGCGCATCAGGAGCGCAGCTATCCCGACCGCATCGAGGCGACGAAGCTGGTCAATCCGGACTTCGCCGCGCTCGCCCGCGCCTTTGGCGGCCATGGCGAGACGGTCGAGCGGACGGAGGATTTCCTGCCCGCCTTCGAGCGCGCCAGGGCGAGCGGCAAGCCGGCCATCCTGCACCTGAAGGTCGATCCGGAAGCAATTTCGCCCTCGGCCACGCTCGCCGAGATCAAGGGCAAGCGACTGAAGGAATAGGCGACATCCGCCGAGGGTCGGCGAGGAGCGGCTAGAACAGGCTTTCCTGCGTCGGCGGCTTCGGCTTGGCGGCTCGTTTCGGCCGCGGCTCGGCGCCGCCGCCCGTGGCGATCGCGCCGATCTTGCCGTCCTGGAACTCGATCGTCAGCGCCGCGCCGCTCGCGACCTGCGTCGCGCTACGTACCGGCCGCCCTTCGGCATCGGCGACGAGCGCGAAGCCGCGCGCCAGCACGTTCTTGTAGGAAAGCGTCTCCGCCACGCGCCAGACGGCGGCCAGCCGCTCCTGCCCGCGCCGGACGCGTTCGGCGACCGTCTCGATCCGAAGTCGGCCGGCGACGCGGGCAAACAGCGCACGCTTGCGTTCGGCGTGCACCTCGAGCGCCCGGCCCTGGCGCTCGCCGAGCGCCGCGAGCCGGTCGCGGGCGCGCAGCGTCAGGC
>JAEWAD010000324.1 GCA_023391905.1 Pseudomonadota bacterium
GCGTCCGTCGCGGCCGAAACCAGCGGCGCGGCAGGCGCGGCATCGTCACCGCTGCGCGGCGGCGCCGGCTTCTCCACCGGGGGCGTCGCGCGGCGCGGTTCGGGGATCGGCGGCAGCGAGGTACGCAGCATGCGCGGCTCGGCCAGAACAGGCGCCGGCGTCGTCGCCTCGGACCGCACCGGCTCGTTGCGGGGCTGCTCACTCCGCAGCGGCTCGGGCCGCACGGGCTCGACGGCGGGCGGCGGCGCCTGCACCTTCGGCTCTATGGCGGAGATTTCCTGGACGCGGGCGCTGAACAGCGCGTCAATGTCGGCGGCGGAAACGGAAACGCTCGGCAGCTTCGCGGCCGACATCTCGGGCTCCGCCGGCTTGATCGGCGCAATGCCGGCTTCGTCCTCGGAGATGATTCGGCGAATCGAGGCGAGGATCTCTTCCATCGAAGGCTCTTGCGCCGCACTGACCTTGGCCATCGCTACCCCACACCCCGCAGACAGTTACCGAATCGCCTTGATACGCATGCGATTTCGGCTGTCAGGCTAGCGAAATCAGCGACCGGCCGGAACAAGGTCGGTCGCTTTTCCCCCGACGGGTGTTCGCTTACCGACCGTCCGGCGTGCGCAGGCCGATCCACTTGTCGCGGACCGCCTGGTAATGCTGCTTCGGCTCGTAGCGCTGGACGGCCAGGCCCAGATTCTCGGCCGAAAGACCACCGGCGGTCGCCAGCAGCGTGAAGGAGGCGAAGACCTGTGCCCGCTGGGCGAGCAGCAGCGTCTCGCGCGCCTGCAGCAGCGACTGCTGCTGGTTCAGCACGTCGAGCGTGGTGCGCTGACCGACCTTCTGCTCCTCGATGACGCCTTCGAGCGCGAGCTGCGAGGCACGGATCTGTTCCTGCGCCGAGGTGATCGACGCGCGCGCCGCCTCGAGCTGGCCAAAGGCCGACACGGCGGCGGCACGGACCTGGTCGCGGGCCGAATCGAGCAGAATGCGGCGCTGGCCGAGCGTTTCCTTGGCCTGGCGGGTCTGCGAATAGACGACGCCGCCCTCGTAGATCGGCAGCGTCAGATTGGCGGTGACCGAAGCGGAGTTACCCCAGGAGCCGGTGACCGACGAATCGTCCTGGTGCGTCAGGTTGCCCTGCAGCGAGACGGTCGGCAGCAGCTGACCCTCGATCACCTTCACGTTGAAGGCGGCGGTGTCGACGTTGTAGCTCGCGGCCAGGATCGCCGGATGGCGCGACTGGCCAGCCGAGACGGCGGCCTGCGGCGACTTCGGCAGCAGGCGCGTGTTGACCGCCGGCAGCGTCAGGTTCTTCGGCGCGATGCCGATGATCTGGAGATAGGTCGCCTTGGCGGAGTTCAGGTCGGCGACCGCGACGTCATAGGCCGTCTGGCCCTGGCTCAGCGCAGCCTCGGTCTGGGCCAGGTCGGTGCGCGTGCCCTCGCCGACCTTCAGGCGGTCGTCCGCGGCGCGCTGCTGTTCCTGCAGGAAGGCAATGTTCTGCTCGCGCAGGCTGACAATGCCCATCTGCTCGATGACATTGGTATAGGCAGCGACCGCGTCGAGCAGAACGTCCTGCTCGGTGGAGCGCAGCAGCTCGCGACCGGCGAGCACGCCGGATTCGGCCTGCTTCACCGAGTTCTGCGTGCGAAAGCCGCGAAACAGCGGCTGCTCGATGGTGAGGCCGACGCCGCGCCCCCAGGTCGTCGACGACGAGACCGGAGCCAGGGGCGAGGTGCGCCCACGGGTGTAGGACGGACCAATGAATGCGTTCGCCGTCAGGACCGGACGATAGCCCGACAGGGCCTGCGGCACGTTCTCGTCGGTGGCGCGCAGCTGGGCGCGCATCGCGTTCAGAGTCGGATTGTTATTATAGGTCTGCGACAGCGCAGACGTCAGGGTATCAGCCTGGACAGAGGGGGCAGCTACGATAACCACAGCCAGGGCCACGGTTGCCAGATAGACCCGGGAAAACACCACGTTCAAGACCTCGGCGTTGCGAGGCGACGCCCCCCTACCGGACGTCCACCGTCGGACAATTCATCGCCAATGTACGCCAGGCGGGGTGACCGTCAAATGGCGGACCCGCCAATCGGGTTCATTAAGGCGTCCCGTGCGACCGGAAAGTCACAGGGGACGTTGCAGGCGAAATGGCGAACGTTCCTTCTAATCCTTTGAAATCAAAGGATAATCAGAAAACGAAGGTCTTGGGTCGGCTGAAGCCCGGCAGCGGACGAACATGGGTATTGAACGCCGGCCGGCCGCTGACGGAGTCGCCGGAGCGCGTGTAGACGGTCGCCCGGTCGGAAAGGCCGTGCGCGCCCATGACGGCGATGATTCGACCACCCTCGCCGATCTGCGCCAGAAGCGCCTCCGGAATCACCTCGACGGCGCCCTCGATGAGGATGACGTCGAAGGGAGCCTTGTCCGGGCATCCTTCGGTCAGCGGGCCGACGACGACCTCGACATTGTCGATGCCGAGCGCGGCCAGATTGGACTTGGCGGAGGCGGCCAGCGCCTCGTCCGATTCGAGCGCCACCACCTTGTCGGCGAGGCGCGCGAGCAGCGCGGACGAATAGCCCGTGGCGGCGCCGACATCGAGCACGCGGTCCGTCGCGGTCACTTCGGCGAGCTGGATCAGCTTGGCGAGCGGGCCCGCTTCCATCACGTAGCGCGCAGCGACGCCGTTGGTGGAGACCAGGATGTCCTGATCGATATAGGCGAGCGGCTTCAGATGCTCGGGCACGAAGGCCTCGCGCGGCACCGCGCCGAACGCGTCGAGCACATCGTACTCGGTCACGTCGACGGTGCGAATCTGGCAGTCCACCATCGTGGTTCGCGCCTTGGCGTAATCGACCATGATCCGGGACCCTTCATCATCATGTGGCAATTAGCCATCCAATACCGAGGCTTCGTTGAGGTGACAAGCCGTTCCGGCAGGGCGCGGCGCCGCAGGAGGCCAAGGGCGGCGCGGCATCTTGGCAGGCGCTGTGCTTAAGTCGTGGATGCGGGCAAATAGAGCTTGCCTAACCCCCGCCCTTACCTCTACATCCCCAACCCGAGGGCCTCGTGGCGGAATGGTTACGCAGAGGACTGCAAATCCTTGCATCCCGGTTCGATTCCGGGCGAGGCCTCCACTCTTCCCCGTCCGGCGCAAAGCGCCTCCTGGTCACCGACCGGGATTGATCAATTGGAATCAAGGACTTGAATGGTGTTCTTCAACACCTCCCCCAGCGCAATGCGGAACGTCCCGGGCCTTCGGCCGCGGGCGCTGATGGCTGTTGATTGCTTCCCGGGGCGGGTGGCCCGATAAGACAGACATGCTGGATGATCCGATCCCCTTTCCCCGCCACGGCGGCGCCCTTGCGGCCGCGTCGGAGCGCCATGGCGTGCCGATAGACGACTGGCTCGACCTGTCCACCGGCATCAATCCGCATCCCTATCCCGTCCTCGAAGGTCCGGAGGCCGAGTTTCACCGTCTGCCGGATCCCGCCTCGCTCGCTACCCTGACCGAAGCGGCCCGCGCCGCCTACGGCGCGAAGCGAAATGCGGCCATCACGGCGGTGCCGGGCACCGATCTAGCGCTGCGGCTGGTTCCCCTGCTGGCCCCGCCAGGCCCCGTCACCATCCTCGGCCCGACCTATTCGGGTCATGCCGAGGCGTGGCGTGAAGGCGGGCGTGAAATCCGCATCGCCAGGTCGCTCGACGACATTTCCGGCGATTGCCGGGTGGTCGTTGTCGTTAATCCGAACAATCCGGACGGCCGGCGCCTTGCGCCGGGCGCGCTGCTCACGATGGCCGCGCGCCTCGCGACCGTGGGTGGCCTGCTCGTGGTCGACGAGGCCTTCGCCGATCTCGCGCCGGACGACAGCGTCCTTCCCCATCTCGCCGGCGAGCCGATCGTCGTGCTGCGCTCGTTCGGCAAGTTCTATGGACTGGCCGGGCTCCGCCTCGGCTTCGCCATCGGCGACGCGGATGTCGTCACGCGGCTCGGAAGGCTGGTCGGCGACTGGCCCGTATCCGGGACGGCGATCCGCCTCGGCCGGCGTGCGCTCGCGGATGCCGAT
>JAEWAD010000231.1 GCA_023391905.1 Pseudomonadota bacterium
GCGCCAGCCTGCCCGCCCGTCGTCCCTCGCGCCTGATCTATCCGGCCGCCACCCTCGTCTCGGTGGTCTGGGCCGGCGCCATCGCCGCCTATGCCAGCGCCGCCGGCATCAGCCTGTTCTCCGGCGACGCCGTCGGCTCCGCCCAGTTCACCAATCTCGCCCTCGCCCTGGTGCTGCCGATCGGCATCGTCTGGGGCATCGCCATCATGGTCGCCCGCGCCCAGGAGATGCGCATCGCCGCGCGCTCCATCTCGGATGTCGCCGCGCGCCTGTCCGAGCCCGAGGACGCCGCCTCCGAGGCCGTCGTCACCGTCAGCCAGGCCATCCGCCGCGAAGTCGCAGCCATGGGCGACGGCATCGAGCGCGCCCTCGCCCGCGCCAGCGAGCTCGAGCTCCTCGTCCACAACGAGGTCGCCGCCCTCGAGCGTTCCTACTCCGACAATGAAGTGCGCATGCGCGGCCTGATCGACGATCTCGCCAACCAGCGCGAGGCCATCGTCATCAATTCCGAGCGCGTCCGCTCGTCGATCGTGTCGGCGCAGGAATCGCTGTCCAAGGACCTCGGCGAGGCGAGCGAGCAGATCGCGGCCAACATCATCGGCTCCGGCGACCGCATCACCCAGGCACTGGCCGGCCGTGGCGAGACCATCACCTCGGCCCTCGGCAGCGCCGGCGACGACATGATCAGCAAGCTGTCGCTGCGTGGCGAGGACCTGGTCAGCCGCCTGTCGAGCGCCGCCAGCGACGTCACCGAGTCGCTGTCGCGCACCAGCGTCGAGGTCACCGACGTGCTGCTCGCCCGCAGCGCCGACATCAACGAGACGCTCGAGACCACCGGCCGCGCCATGGCCGAGACGGTCGCCGAGCGCGGCCGCGAGGTCAACGAGACGCTGGCCCGCGTCACCGACGAGCTGACCGAGGGCCTCGACCGCCGCACCGCCGACATGACCCGCTCGATCTCGGTCACCGGCAACCAGGTCGCCGAGACCATCTCGCTGCACACCCGCGAGGTGAACGCGGCGCTGAAGTCGAACGCCGACAGCCTGATCGTCGACCTGGCGCTCCGCGGCCAGGAGATCAACGAGAAGCTGGACGAGACCGGCACCCGCATCGCCGACACCATCACCGCGCGCGGCGGCGACCTCGCCGACCGTCTGGCGCTGACCGGCGACCGGATCCAGGACGCCATCGCCATCGACGGCAGCGGCCTCGCCGACCGCCTGACCGCCGCCGGCGACATCATGGCCAACCTGATCGAGGCCCGCACCGCGGCGCTGCGCGAGACCATCGACGGCGCCTCCAGCGCGGTCAACGAGTCCTTCGACGCCCGCTCGGCCGAGCTGACCGAGCGCCTCGCCACCGTCGGCGGCGAAGTCGCCAAGGCGATCGCCGTCCGCGGCCTCAAGGTCAACGAGACGATCATCGCCTCGGGCAACGAGATCTCCGAGACGATCGCGGCCCGCGCCAACGTGCTGCACGAACGCATCGTCGAGTCCGGCCGCCAGGTCGCCGACAACATGGAGAGCCGTGGCACGGCGGTCTACGACCTGATCGTCGAGTCGAGCCAGCAGCTCGCCGACGCCATCGAGACGCGTGGCACGGCCGTGCACCAGAAGATCCTCGCCTCGGGCAACGAGCTCGCCTCGACGATCGAGAACCGCGGCACGGACATCCACGAGCGCATCCTCGCCTCGGGCAGCCGCTTCGTCGACGAGATCGCCAACCGCGCGGATGCCGCGCACGGGCAGATCCTCGCCTCCGGCAACCAGCTGGCCGACGAGATCGAGAGCCGCGCGACGGCGGTGCATCAGCGCATCCTGGCTTCGGGCACCGATCTCGCCAACGAGATCGAGAGCGTGCATGGCCGCATCCTCTCCTCCGGCTCGGACCTCGCCAAGGACATCACCGAGCGCGCCGACGCCGTGCACCAGAGCATCATCGCCTCGGGCACCGAGCTTTCGGGCGAGATCGAGCGCCGGGCGCTGGACGCCCAGGAGCGCATCCTCGCCTCGGGCAGCGACGTCGCCGGACTGATCGAGAGCCGCGGCACCGACGTCCACCAGCGTATCCTGACGTCCGGTACGGACCTCGCCGACGCGATCGAGAACCGCGCCAACGCCGTGCATGAGCGCATCGTCGCTTCGGGCACCGACCTCGCCAACGAGATCGAGAACCGCGCCAATGCCGTGCATCAGCGCGTCATCGCCGCCGGCTCGGGCCTGATCGGCCAGATCGAGACCCGCACCGGCGCCGTGCATGACCGCCTCGTCGAGGCCGGCACCGCGCTCATCGGCGACATCGCCAGCCAGGCCAACCTGGCGCATGAGCAGGTGATCGAATCCGGCGCGACGCTGGCCGACCTGATCGCCAGCCAGACGCTGTCGACGCACCAGCAGTTCCTGTCCTCGGGCAACACGCTGATCGGCGAGCTGAGCAGCCAGGCCCGCGCCGCGCATGACGAGATCCTGTCCTCGGGCACCAACCTCGTCGACCAGATGGCCACCCAGGCCCGCGACGCGCACGAGCAGTTCCTGTCGTCCGGCAACACGCTGATCGGCGAGCTGACCAGCCAGGCCCGCGCCGCGCATGACGAGATCGTCACCTCGGGCACCGGCATCGTCGACCAGATCACCACCCAGGCCCGTGCGGCGCATGATGAGATCCTGACCTCGGGTACCGGCCTCGTCGACCAGATCACCAGCCAGGCGCGCGCCGCCCACGAGCGGATCCTCACCTCGGGCACCACGCTCAGCGACGAGATCAGCAGCCAGGCCCGCGCCGCGCATGAGCAGATCGTCGCCTCCGGCACGACGCTCGCCGACGAGATCGCCACCCGCGCGCTCGCCACGCATGACCGCATCATCTCCTCCGGCACCGACATCGCCGGCGAGATCGAGAGCCGCGCCAATGCCGTGCACGACCGCATCGTCAACACCGGCGCCACGCTGATCGGCGACATCGAGACCCAGGCCGTGGATGCGCATGACCGCATTGCCGCCTCGGGCGCGCGCCTGGCGCGTGAGATCGAGAGCCGCGCCACCGGCGTGCACGAGCAGATCCTCGACACGTCGAACCGCTTCGGCGAGCTCATCAACGATCGCGGCCAGGCCATCGCCACCGGCCTCGACGAGCGCTTCGCGGCGCTGCGCGACATCATCGAAGTGCGCGGCCCCGAGCTGGTCACCCGCTTCGCCGACCGCGCCAACCTGATGGACTCGACGCTGGCCGACCGCCTCACCGGCTTCGGCGACGCGATCGAGTCGAAGCTCGGCATGGTTTCCGAGACGCTCGACAGCAGCACCCGCCGCATCGACGACGCCCTCGACGCCCGCTCGCGCCAGATCAACGAGACGCTGATCGAGCGCACCCGTGACCTGACTGAGACGTTCTCTATCGGCCAGTCCGAGATCGGCACGATCATCGACGACCGCCTGTCCGACGTGACGACCCGTCTCTCCGACCGTACCCAGGCGCTGTCCGACATGCTGTCCGACCGCTGGCACGCGATCAACGAGACGCTGGGCGAGAAGGCCGTCGAGGCCGCCAGCAGCTTCGACGCGCGGGCGAGCCAGATGGACCAGATCCTCTCGACCCGCCTCAGCGACATCACCTCGACGCTCGGCCGTGAATCGGTCCGGGTCGCCGAGCAGATCGTCGGCTCGCTGTCGCAGGCGACCGAGCAGCTGGTGACCGCGTCGAGCTCGACCAGCGACGCGCTGCGCCTCTCGGCCAGCGACGCCTCGCAGGCCATGGCGCAGTCGGCCAGCGACGCCGCCCAGAACTTCGCCCAGTCGGCGCTGCATGCGACCCAGTCGCTGTCGCAGTCGCTGGACGACGTCTCGCAGACGCTCGCCCGCTCCGCGGCCGGCGCTTCCGAGGCCGTCACGCTCTCTGCCGAGCAGGCATCCGAGCGCCTGTCGCAGCTCGCCAGCTCGACCGCCGAACTGATGTCGACCTCGAGCAACGAGGCCGCCGGCCACCTGTCGCGCGTCTCCTCCGAGGCGGCCGAACAGATCGCCCGCGTCTCGCTCGAGATCGAGCAGAGCCTCGGTGGCCGCGCCATGAACACGGCGAGCGCCCTCGAGGAGCGGACCCGCGCCTTCAACGAGGTCCTGGAGAGCCGCAGCGCCGAGCTGGCCCAGCTGCTCGACGGCGAGGGCAACCGCCTCGTCGCCGCCATCGACCGTCGCGGCAACGACCTCACCAACAGCGTCGCCAACGCCGGCGACACCATCGTCGACCTCTTGTCCACCAAGGGCTCCGAGATCGTCTCGATGGTGCTGTCGCGCACCGACGACGCGGCCCGCGCCCTGCTCGAGAGCGGCGAGACCGTGTCGCAGAACGTCAGCGCGACGAACGAGCGCCTGCGCACCGACGTCGTCGGCATCGTCGAGCGGCTGGCGCAGTCGAACGACATGCTGAACGCGCTTCTGACGCGCACGACCGACAACCTGAACCAGATCGAGACGGGCCTCGCGACCCGGACGGGCGAGTTCGCCCAGGCGATCGAGCAGGCGATCGACGGCACGCAGAACTCGTCGACCGTGCTGGCGACGCAGGTTGCGATGCTGCGCGACGTGTCGAAGGACGTGCTCGAGAATGTCGGCGCCATCGCCGGCCGCTTCGAGGACCAGGGCCGTTCGCTCACCGTGGCGGCGCAGAACCTCACCTCGGCCAATGCCGAGATCGAGGGCTCGATCGACCAGCGTCGCGTCGCGCTCGACCAGCTCGCCGCGACCCTCGCCGCCCGCTCGTCGGAACTCGACGGCATGATGCGCAGCTTCACGGAGACCGTCAGCACCTCGCTGAAGGACGCCGAGGATCGCGCCGCCGAGGTCGCCAAGATGCTCGCCCGCTCCAGCGAGAACGCCGCCAAGGGCGTGCTGGAGAACCTCGAGGGCATGCAGGCGACCGCCAGCAACGAGAGCCTCAAGGCCGCCAACGTCGTCCGCGAGGCCAACCGCGCGCTCATGGACGACATGGCCGCCGTCGTCGCCCAGGCAACCAAGCAGTTCGCCGCCGCGACCGACGAGATGCGCTCCGCCGCCAAGGAGATGCAGAACGATCTCGAGGTCACGCGCAACGAGCTGAAGCGCGGCGTGCTCGAGCTTCCGGCCGAGACGCGCGAGAGCGCCGACGCCATGCGCCGCGTCGTCACCGACCAGCTGAAGGCGCTGTCCGAGCT
>JAEWAD010000235.1 GCA_023391905.1 Pseudomonadota bacterium
GCGCGGCGTTGGCGACGCCGGTCAGTCCGCCGGTGCCGGCGCCGGCGAGTAGCCGGCCGATCAGCAGCGTCGCGAGATTGTCGGCCGACCCGAAGATCAGCGCGCCGGCGACGACGATGCCAAGCGACAGGATGATAAGGAGCCGTCGGTCCGGCATGCGGTCGGAAAGCCGGCCGAGCACGAACAGCGCGATCAGCGTGCCGACGGCGTAGATCGCGAAGATGAACGCCACGGTGAAGGCGTCGAGCGCCCACATCATGCGGTAGCTGGTATAGAGCGGCGAGGCGGCGGTGCTGTTCAGCAGCGCCACCATGATGGCGAGGGCGACGAAGAAGCGCGCCTGGCGATTGGCGGGACGGTCCATCGGGGGTCCGGAAGCGGGCGCTTCGTTCGGGAGAAGGGTCTGGCGTCATGGGCCGGGCGGCCGTTGGCCGGCCCGGAGCGCGCCGCTTGTAGCGCGTTTTCGCGGCCTTCGCCGCACGAATCTGGCGGCGCCGCGATTCAGCCGTCAGGCGCCTGGACGCGCTCGCGATAGAGCAAATAGAGGCCGCTCGCGATGATGATGCCGGCGCCGACCAGCGTGCGCGAGGCCGGCACGTCGCCGAACACGAAATAGCCGAGCAGGATCATCCAGATCAGCCCGGTATACATGAACGGCGCCAGCACCGGCACGGCGGTGTGGTGATGGGCGCGGATCAGGAACCAGTGGCCGACGAAGCCGAGCGCGCCGGTCAGGAACAGGCAGAGGCCGACAATCCAGGTCGGCGGCGCGGCGGCGAGCGGATTGGCGACCGGCGTCATCAGGATCAGCGGCACGACGGCCGAATAGAGCAGCATGCCGGCGCTCGAATCCGAGCGCGTCAGCATCCGGGTCGACAGGATGTAGCAGGCGTTGCAGCAGGCGGCGGCGAGCGACAGGAAGATCGCAGGGTTCAGATCGCCGAAGCCGGGCATGGTGATGATCAGCACGCCGACGAAGCCGACGATGATGGCGGCCCAGCGCCGGGGCCCGGCCCATTCGCCCAGGATCGGCCCGGCCAGCGCGGCGGTGATGAAGGGCGCGGAGAAGCCGATCGACATGGTCTGGTCGAGCTGCAGCTCGTGCACCGCCATGAAGTTGAAGAAGGTTGAGCCGGCGAGGAACAGGCCGCGCAGCGTCTGCAGAACCGGGCGCCTGGTCTTGTAGAGCACCCAGTGGCGCCAGGGCTGGAACAGCGCCAGCGCCAGCAGCGCGTGGATGGCGAAGCGGACCCAGACGATCGACAGCACCGGGACGTAGTAGCTCGCATATTTCGCGCAGGCGTCGAGGATCGCGAAACAGAGCATCGCAAGGCAATAGAGCCCAATGCCGCGCAGGCGCTGTTGCGCCTCCGCGGCGGCGGTCGGCAACGGGGACATCCGCACTCCGGGGGCGGTCGGGGGAGGGTACCTTTGGGGCAGGCGCTATCGGGCGATCGGGCCGCCTTCAGTCAAGCAGATTGCCGGGCGCCGCTCAAGCCGTGGGAGCGGGTGTCTCCACCGAAGGCGCGGGAATTTCGGGCTCGTCGTCGCCCGGTTCCTCGGTCTCGTCGAAATGGATCGAGAGGTTGCGCTCGATCTGGCGCAGCAGCTTGCGCAGCTTCTTGACGTCCTTGTCGTCGAGCCCGGCGATCGCCTCCTTCTCGAGGCGCTTCCAGCCCTTGTCGATGTCGAGGATGGTGCCGCGCCCCTGCTCGGTCAGGTAGACATGCGCCTGGCGGCCGTCGCCCTTGGAGGCCTGGCGCACGACATAGCCCTGCGCCGCGAGTCGGCTCACCATCTTGGTGACGGTCGGCGGCTGGACGGAGAGCGCCTGCGCCAGCTGGCTCATCGACAGGCCGTCCTCGGCCGCCAGCGCCTTGAGGACGCTTTCCTGGCCGGGATGGAGGCCGATCCGCATCAGATGGCCGCCCGAGCGGGCGCGCGCGGCGCGGGCGGTCTGGGCGAGGCGGTAGGTGATCGTCTTGCGATGATTGAAAGCCATGATGCCTCTCGTAGCGCAATAACGTGTCGGGTTGATGACACGGCAAACGATCGTCAGCGTTGCAATTTCAGTCCGATGCTTACCGTGGTCGTCGGGTAGTCGCCGCCCGGCTGGGCGCTGTCATAATATTCCTGCGAGAAGCGTCCGACGACCCAGGCCGAGCGATTCAGTTTCCACGTCAATCCGAAGCCGGCTTCATAGGTGACGTCGGCGACGTCGATGCCTTCATAGAACTCGCGCCGCCAGCCGAGGTCGCCCTCGAGCGTCAGGTTGCGCCGGAGTGCGTGCTCCGCCTTCAGCCCGGCGTCGTAGACGATCGAGCCGGCCGAGTTCGGGTCGGTGGTCGGGTTGACGAAGGTGGCGGCGCGCAGCGTGAAATTGGTCAGCGGCGTCGGCGCCCAGACCACCGAGGCGTCGACGGTCATGGCGTCGAACGACGAGAAGACGGGGTCGTCATAGCTCTCGTTGTGCCAGCCCAGCGCCAGCTCGCCCCTGAGCACCGGATCGGCCGAATAGGCGATGCCGCCGCGAAGCGTCACACCCTGGCTGGCCCGGTTGAAGCCGTTGTTGTCGATCTTCTGGCGGAAGCTGCGATCCGAGAATTCTGCCTCGACGAAGGGCGTGAAGGCCGGCGTCATCTCGTAGCCGACGCGGGCGGCGACGCTCGCCAGCGTGTTGTCGCGATCGCCCTGCGGCACGACGACATTGCCGGCATGGCCGTCATTGTACTGCGAATAGGCGAGGTTGCCGCGCAGCTGCAGCGCCACGCGGCCGACCGAACCGTCGAGCGTGGCGCCGCCGGTATAGGTGTTGATGCCGGGCGGCTCGTCGACACCGGTCGGGTAGTCGATGCTGGATATCGACTGCGTGTCGTAATTGTAGTTGCCGCGGAGCCGCAGCGCCCAGTCGCGCGGCAGGTCAATGCGCGCCGTCGCGTCGGCGTTCACGGTCGGGCGCGGCGACACTGAGGTGTCGGTGAAATAGTCGTAGGTGCCGTGCAGCGACAGGCCGAGCTCGTGCCGGCTCCAGTCGGAGCGCACGATCAGGTCCGGCACCAGCGTCCAGACGCCGGAGGGGCCGCCGGTCGAGACCTGGGCGGCATTGGTGGTGTAGCCGCCGCGCAGCTCGATCGAGGGCAGCAGGATGAAGCTGCCGACACGCAGGCCGAGCGGATCGTAGCTGGAGGAATCGCGCGCATCCGTGGTCATGGAGCGCGGGCGCGTCGGCAGCTCGTCTTCCTCGGCGATGGTTGGCAGCAGCCTTTCGTTGCGCTCGGCCCGGCCGAGCTGCATCGGCGCCTCTTCGGCCGGTGGCGCCGCGAGCGCCGGATCGCTCAGGTCCACGGTCTCCTGGCCGTCGCTGCCGCGCAGGACGTCGAAATCCTCGTCGCCGATGAACGTCCCGACCGGCGCGGCATAGTCCTGCGCGACGGCGGCCGTCGCCGGGGCCAGCGCCGGAAGAAGCGCCGCCGACAGGAGGAGCCGGACAGGAAATCGCATTGCCGCTTGCCGTGACCTTCGCATGAGACTGGGGCCGGCGGACCGACCCGTATGGTTTCCGAACCGTAAACGCGGTTGGTTAAGGGATCGTTGTCGCGGCCACGGATCGCAGGGGACATTTTCGGGCGGCGCCGACGGCGCGCGCATGGTAAAAGCCCGCGCTCAAACAGTTTGGAGTGAACGATGCGGGTTGCAGACGAGACGGGCCGGGACAGCGCGGGCCATTCGGTCGAATCGGCATTGCGGACGCTGTCGCGCGAGCGCGCCGGCCTCGATGCGCTCGCCGCCGCGCTGGCCGGGCCGCTCGCCGCGCCCTTCGCCGATGTCGTGCGCCTGATCCGCGAACATGCCGGCCGCGTCGTCGTCACCGGCGTCGGCAAGAGCGGTCATGTCGGCGTCAAGATCGCCGCGACGCTCGCCTCCACCGGCACGCCGGCCTTCTTCGTCCACGCCGCCGAGGCGAGTCATGGCGATCTCGGCATGGTCGGCCGCGACGACCTGATCCTGGCGCTGTCCTGGTCTGGCGAGACGGCCGAGCTGCGCGCCGTGGTCGAATATGCCAGCCGTTTTCGCACGCCCCTCATCGCCGTTACCTCGAACGCCGAGAGCGCGCTCGGCCGCCAGGCCACGCATGTGCTGGCGCTGCCCAGGGCCGAGGAGGCCTGCCCGCACGGCCTCGCGCCGACGACCTCGGCGGTGATGCAGCTGGCGCTCGGCGACGCGCTCGCCATCGCGCTCCTGGAGACGCGCGGCTTCACGGCGCAGGATTTCCGCCTGTTCCATCCCGGCGGCAAGCTCGGTGCCAGCCTGCATTTCGTGCGCGACATCATGCACAAGGGCGCGTCGATGCCGGTCGCGCCGACGGGCTCGCCGATGACCGAGGCGATCGTCACGATGACGGCGAAGGGGCTCGGCTGCCTCGGCGTCGTCGATCGCGACGGCGCGCTGATCGGCATGATCACCGATGGCGACCTGCGCCGTCACATCGGGCCGGATCTGCTGGCGCGCACGGTCGACGAGGTGATGACCCGTTCGCCGAAGACGATACCGCCGGACATGCTGGTCGGCGCCGCGATCGACCGCCTGAACGGCGCCAAGATCACCGTCCTGTTCGTCGTCGAGAACGGCAAGCCGGTCGGCGTGCTGCACATGCACGACCTGCTCCGCATCGGCGTGGCGTGAACGGAAGAGCCCGTTCTTTTCACCTCTCCCGGAGGGAGTGGTCGGAGCGAAGCTCCGGGTGAGGGGTTAGGGAACCATCCGGAGAGGGCGTGAACCCTCACCCGCCGGCCTTCGGCCGTCGACCTCTCCCTCAGGGAG
>JAEWAD010000242.1 GCA_023391905.1 Pseudomonadota bacterium
GCGGCTCCCGCCGCCAGTGCCCCGGCCCAGCCGGATCCGGTCGCCGCCGCGCCCGAGCCAGAGGCTCCTCCGGTCGCTCGCACCCCGGAACCGGCCCCGGCTCCCGCCAAGCCGCGCGCACAGCAGACCGCGTCGGCCCCGGAGCCCGCTCCGGCGGCGCCCCGCGCCAGCGCGCCGGCTTCCGGCGGCTTCGTCGTCCAGGTGTCGTCGCAGCGCTCGGAAGACCAGGCCGTGGCCGCCTACCGCGCGATGCAGCGGAAGTTCCCCGGCATCCTCGGTGGCCAGGAGCCCAACATCGTGCGAGCCGATCTCGGCGCCAAGGGCGTCTACTACCGCACCCGCGTGGGCCCGATGGCGACGCGCGACCAGGCCGTTTCGCTCTGCGAAAGCCTGCGTGCTGCCGGCGGCGACTGCATCGTCCAGAAGAACTGACCGTGACCGAACGCGAGCGGCGGAATCTCCGCCGCTTGCGGTCCCGACGGCAAGCGGCTAAGGCCGGAGAATGACCGCCAAAGCATTCATCTCGGGCTGCGCCGGCCGCAGCCTCACCGACGACGAGATTGCGTTCTTCCGCGATGAGCGGCCTTGGGCGCTGATCCTGTTCAAGCGCAACATCGGTTCGCCCGAGGAGGTCTGCGACCTCGTCGCGACCTTCCGCGACGTGCTCGATGATCCCGATCGTCCGGTCCTGATCGACCAGGAGGGCGGCCGGGTCCAGCGCATCGCGCCGCCGCATTGGCGCAATCGCCCGGCGGCCCGCTTCGCTGGCGACCTCTATGCCGAGGACCAGGCTGCCGGACGCCGCATGGCCTGGCTGCACGGGCGCCTGATCGCCTCCGACCTGATCGATCTCGGCATCACCGTCGATTGCCTTCCCGTGCTCGACGTCGGCACGCCGCAGACGCATGCCGCAATCGGCAACCGCGCCTATGCCGAGGCGGCCGACGTGGTTTCGATCCTTGGCCGGGCCACCACCGAGGGCCTCGCCGCTGGTGGCGTGCTGCCGGTGATGAAGCACATGCCCGGTCATGGCCGGGCCACCGTCGACAGCCATTTGAGCCTGCCGGTCGTGGACGCCAGCCTGGCGACGCTGAAGGCCTCGGATTTCGCGCCGTTCCGGGCGCTCAATGATCTGCCCATGGCGATGACGGCCCATATCGTCTTCACCGCCGTCGATCCGGACCGGCCGGCGACGACCTCGCCCGTTGTCGTCGACGAGATCATCCGCGGCGCCATCGGCTTCGACGGCCTCCTGATGAGCGACGACCTGTCGATGAATGCATTGGGCGGCGATTTCGCCAGCCGCGCTGCGGCTGTGCTCGGGGCCGGTTGCGACATGGTCCTGCACTGCAACGGCGTGATGGACGAGATGCGGGACGTTGCCCGCGCCGTGCCCGAGCTGTCCGGCAGGGCGGCGGAGCGTGCGGAGGCGGCCCGCGCCGCGCGCAAGCCGCCGCACACGCTCGACCGCGAGGCGGCGGAGGCGGAATATGCCACCCTTGCCGAGCGTGCCGGCTGGCCGCCGGCGGCGGCCTGAGCGGACGTGACGGGAATGGCCGGGACCAGTGACCAGAACGGCCAGAGCGATCTCTGGGAGATGGAGGGGCGCGGCGACCGCGCCGAGGCCGGGGCGGCGCTCGTCGTCGATGTCGACGGCTTCGAAGGCCCGCTCGACCTGCTGCTGGCGCTGGCCCGGACCCAGAAGGTCGATCTCGCCAAGGTCTCGATCCTGGCACTGGCCGAGCAATATCTCGCCTATATCGAGCATCTGCGGCAGCTGCGGCTGGAGCTCGCGGCAGACTATCTCGTCATGGCGGCGTGGCTTGCCTATCTGAAATCCCGCCTGCTGTTGCCGGCGCCGGCCCCCGACGAGGAGCCGAGCGGCGAGGAGATGGCCGCCGCGCTGGCCTTCCGGCTGCGGCGCCTGGAGGCGATGCGTGACGCGTCGGCCAAGCTCGTCAACCGCGACAGGCTCGGCCGCGAGGTTTTCGCCCGCGGCATGCCGGAACCGATCGAGGTCATCGACCACAGCGTCTATGGCGCCACGCTCTACGACCTGCTGAGCGCGTATGCCGGCCAGCGCCAGCGCCAGATGGTCTCGGTGGTGCATGTGCGCCGCCGGCAGGTGTGGTCGCTGGCGGAGGCGCGCGAGGTGCTGACGCGGATGATCGGCAGCATCGCGGACTGGACGCCGGTCGACGTCTTCCTGTCGCCCTATGTGCTGACGCCGGAAATGCGGGCGACGGTGCTGGCGAGTTCGTTCAGCGCCAGCCTCGAGCTGGTGCGCGAGGGCAGGGTGGAGCTGCGCCAGACGGCGCCGTTCGCCTCGCTCTACATGCGCGATCGCGATGGCGGCCGCGCGGAGACCGATCATGACTGACCGATTGAACACCGAGGCCGGAAACCTGACGCTGCTCGCATCGGCCGAGCAGCGCATGGCACTGCGCATGGTCGAGGCCATGCTGTTCGCCAGTGCCCATCCGCTTTCGAAGGCGGAGCTGACGGCCCGGCTGCCGGAGGGCAGTGACGTCGACGCGCTGCTGCGCGAGATCGAGCACGCCTATTCGGGGCGCGGCGTGAATCTCGTGAAGGTCGCCGGCAAGTACATGTTCCGCACGGCGAGCGATCTCGCCTTCCTGCTGCAGCGCGACGCGCATGAGCAGAAGAAGCTGTCGCGCGCGGCGCTGGAGACGCTGGCGATCATCGCCTACCACCAGCCCGTCACGCGCGCCGAGATCGAGGAGATCCGCGGCGTCTCCATTTCCAAGGGCACGATCGACGTGCTGATGGAGGCGGGTTGGATCCGCATGCGCGGCCGCCGGCGCTCGCCGGGCCGCCCGGTCACCTATGGCACCACGGAGGCCTTCCTCGTGCATTTCGGCCTCGAGGCGATCGGCGACCTGCCGGGCCTCGACGAGCTGAAGGGGGCGGGGCTGCTCGACGGGCGTATCCCGCCCGGCTTCACCGTGCCGGAGCCGCGCGACGGCGACGCCCTGACCGACGACGAGGACCCGCTCGATCCGGCCGATCTTCTGGCCGCCGGCCTGACCGATCACGACTAGGCGGTCTTGGGCATACGGGTTGTTCGTCCCGTTTCTCTTCCTGGCGAGAAGAGCGACGGCGTTCATCGCAATTCGTTGACCTTGTTTCTGGAGCTTCCCTTGCGTCGTCCATGCCGGATTCTATGATCCGGGCCGGGCGGGCCTTGATCGCGGCCGCGCGAATGTGGGGGGAGTGTCGTGGTCGAGCTTGTCCTGAACCGTCGCCATCTGTTGGCCGTCGGGCTTGGCGTGGTGTCTGCTGGGTTGCCTTATCGAGCCTTGGCCGAAGGCCCGATGCGGGCCGTGATCGTCTCGGGCGGCGTTGGCGGGGTGTTCTATCCATACGGCCAGATCCTGGCGAGCCTGCTGTCCGCCGCCGTGCCGACGCTGGCCGCGACGGGGCAGCTGACGCGCGGTTCGGTCGACAATGCCAGGCTCATCCATCGGGGCGAGGCGGATATCGGCTTTTCGACCCTCGATTCCGCCTATGACGCGGTCAACGGGCACGGCGCTTTTGCCAAGGACGGCAAGTTGGACCTGAGCGTCCTGGCCGTGCTCTACGATTCCTACCTCCACATCGTTGCCGCCGGCGACAAGGGCATATCCCGGATCGGCGATCTCAAGGGGCGGAAGGTCTCCGTCGGATCGACAGGATCCTCGACGGAGACGATCGCCGATCGCGTCATGGCGGCGGCGGGGCTCGATCCGCACCAGGATGTCGAGCGCTACAATTTCGGCGTGGCGGAATCGGCGGACGCGCTGAAGGCAGGGCAGATCGACGCCTTCTTCTGGATCGGCGGCGTGCCGACCGCGGCGGTGTCGAAACTGGCCGCAGCCAGCCAGCCGAAGCTTGTCTTTCTGCCGACCGAGAACGTCGAAGCGATCGAGAAGGAGTATCCGGGCGTCTATCGCGCCTCCGTCCTGCCCGGCAGCGCCTATGACGGGATGACGGAGGACGTTCCGTGCCTCGGCGTCGCGAATGTGCTGATCGTGTCGGCGAAGGCGGACGACCGCTTCGTGACGACCGTGCTCGACGGCATCTTCGCCAATGTCGAATTGATCCGCGGCTCCCATCCCGAGGCCAGGAAGCTTTCTATCGACAGCGCGGCGGTGCGGACGCCGGTGCCGTTCCATCCGGCGGCCGAGGCCTACTACGCGTCGAAGGGGGCGCTGAAATAGCAACGCCGCCTGCGCGAACTCGACGGCGGCGCCTTCACCCGCTAAACCGCATGCATGAGCGCAAGCACCCAATGGATTGAACGCACCGCCTGGGGACGTCGCGGCACCGCCGGTGTCGCCATCGCCGCCAAGCTCGGTTTTGACGGCGTCACGCATCACTACGGCGACGCGCCGTCGCTGCGCGGCATCAAGCTGGAAATCGAGCCGGGCGAGGTGATCTGCCTGCTCGGGCGGTCGGGCTGCGGCAAGACGACCCTGCTGCGCGTCACCGCCGGGCTCGAGCGCCCGTCGGGCGGGCGCATCACGGTGAACGGTCGCGAGATGGCCGGCCCCACGACCTTCGTGCCACCGGAGAAGCGCGGCGTCGGCTTGATGTTCCAGGACTATGCGCTGTTTCCGCACATGACGATCCTGAAGAACGTCATCTACGGGCTCGACGACCTGCCGCGCGCCGAGGCGGAACGACAGGGACGCCTGGTGCTCCAGCGCGTCGGCCTGGACGGCTATGCCGCCGCGCATCCGCACGCCCTTTCGGGCGGCGAGCAGCAGCGCGTGGCGCTCGCGCGGGCCATCGCGCCGCGCCCCTCCATGCTGCTGATGGACGAGCCGTTCTCGGGCCTCGACAAGCGTCTGCGCGATCACGTGCGCGAAGAGACCATGGCGATCATCCGCGAGACGCGCGCCACCTGCATCATCGTCACGCATGATCCGGAGGAGGCGATGCGGATGGGCGACCGCATCGCGCTGATGCGGCATGGCCGGCTGCTCCAGGTCGGCACGGCGCGGCAGCTCTATGAAAAGCCGGTCGATCTCTACGCGGCGCGCTTCTTCTCCGAGCTCAACGAGTTCGAGACGACGGTGAAGAACGGTCGCGCCGAGACCGCGATGGGCACGTTCAGCGCGCATGGCCATGCCGACGGCGCCGCGGTCGTGGTGGGCGTCCGCCCGCAGGGCGTCGGCTTCGCCATAGCCGGCGACGGCGTGCCGGGCCGGATCGTCGGCCATCAGTTCCTCGGCGAGGTGGACCTTCTGAGCGTGGCGATCGACGGCAGCGAGCGGCCGGTGCGGGTGCGGACGCGGGACAACGTCGTGCCGTTCACGGTCGGCAGCACGGTCTGGCTCACCGCGGATCCGCGCGACGTTCTCGTGTTTGCCAAAGAGTCGGAATAACCCTACATGCGGTTGACGAGGTTGGTTGCGGCCGCAGGGTCCGTCTGCGATAGTCGCGCACCAAACGCACGCTGCGTTATTTTTGTGGAGATGAGTTGATGGGTTCTTTCAGCATCTGGCACTGGCTGATCGTGCTGGTGATCGTTCTCCTGCTGTTCGGCAAGGGGAAGATTTCGGATGTGATGGGTGACATGGCGAAGGGCGTCAAGAGCTTCAAGAAGGGGCTCGCCGATGACGACGACACCGCCGAGAAGCCGACGATCGACCATAAGCCCGCCGACGTCGTCTCGCCGAAGTCCGACGAGAAGACCCGCGCCAGCTAAGGCCTGAAGAAGGGCCGCGACGCTCGTCCGGATCCGCGCTCTGTGCGGGTCCAGGTAGGCCGGTCGGTGTGAGACTATGCTGGATATCGGCTGGAGCGAACTGCTCCTCATCGCTGTCGTGGCGATCATCGTGGTTGGTCCGAAGGACCTGCCGCCCATGATGCGTGCGCTGGGGCGCACCATCACGAAGATGCGCAGGATGGCGGGCGAGTTTCAGGGCCAGTTCAACGAGGCGCTGAAGGAGGCGGAGCTCGACGACGTCAAGAAGTCGTTTGACGAGCTGCGTGGCCTGAACCCCATCAACGACATCAAGGACAGCCTCAACCCGCTCTCGGGTCCGGTCGCCAAGCCCGCGCCGGCTCCGGTGCCGCCGCCGATCGACCAGCCGGCGCAGCCTCTGGTGGCTGCCGACGTCGAGCCGGCTGCCCCGGCACCGGCCACCGTCGCGGCGCCCGCCGCTCCCGAGG